>JAUUWD010000203.1 GCA_030589225.1 Desulfobacteraceae bacterium
ATAGGGTATCTTCGTAAATCGAATCCATTCGTCTTTGATGTCACGCACGTTGGCAAAGTCAATATCAACCTTGAATTCCGCCCAATCATATATGGTCCCAAAAATTGACACCCTCAATTGGCGAAACTCCACATTGGGGCCTTCCAGATCCGGGAAGGCCCTTTCTAACTCATCATCAGCACCAATGTAGCCACCATCGACCATGATTGATAAGTTGGTCCTGAGCGTAAAATTTTTCTCGGGACTGTCTATGCGAAGGCCGTCCTCCCAATAGTAGTGCCATCCTATTAAAGGGGCTTCAATGCCTTTTTCCGTTGTATTTTTCCATCCGTCCCACATAGCGCCAATGTTTTCAAGCCCTTGGGAATCGGCTTGTACATTGATGCTGGAGACTAAAAGGAGAAAAACTGCTGCAAAGAGAGCACAAAAACAAAAGAATAGCGATTGCTTACGCATCATAAGATTTAACACGCATATCTATCCCTCATTTCCTTAAAATTTGACAATTGAATCCATCGGGTCTACATTATGTTCAAAGTCTATTGATATTTTAGGAGATCGCGCCATAATAGTCAATTATACAACTAAATATACCAAAATCAACTCCGGCTATATTGGACAACTGGTAGAGTGGCCAGAGGTTGTCACCGATGGAGATGATCTTGAAACATGCCGAGCCATGCTCCGAGATGTACTAAATGAGATTTGTTGACCGGGATATTTTTATCACCGGCTTGAATGGCTGTAATTCCTTTTGAAATCTTGAACCTGAATTCCCTGCTTTTCCTCGATCATATTGGCTACCTGTTTACTCTTACTCTACTGGAGGAATGGGAACGCGGCCCGGCGCTGATAAGAAAGGCAATCGAACTCAACCCGTACTATAGCCTCCAAGCCCACTACGCATTGTTTTTGGATTGGCTACGGCAGGAAGAATACGAACATGCCTATCTGGAGACGCTAAACTTCAGAAGGCCCATGCTTTTCTGGGACCCGCTGATGAAGGCCGCAGCCTTCGGCCTGCTGGGAAGATATGAGGAGGGCAAGCGGGCTGCCGAAGAACTGCTCAAACTCAAGCCTGATTTTCCGACCCGGGGCCGGGTGCTGATCGAACATTACATAAAATTCGAAGATATTGTCGAACGGCTTATCGACGGACTGAGCAAAGTCGGACTGAAAATAGAGTAAAACCCTAACCCGGATAAACCGGAAAAGTGACTAAAGTGATCTAAAGTTTGAAGTGCCTAAAGTTAAGGAGTCGCTACGCTCCGTCTATTCACATAAATTAGAGAGAATTTTACAGATAAGAGACTAAAATAATGACCACTCGTCATTTCTATTGATACCGTAATGCACAAGCCTTTTTTAAATCGCTACAAGCAAGCATGGAAGAATTTACGCAAGGAAACCAAGCCGGTTGTTGGCTTTGAAGTTTGGTTCAGTTTGATATACGCTGTCGTCCTGGCTCCGCTCACAGCCTGGCTGTTGAATAAGCTATTGGTTTCCGGTGGGCAACTCGCTGTCAGCAATGAAGATATCATAACGTTTTTTCTATCTCCTCTGTGTGTTCTCTTTATTCTTCTGAGTATTGCTTTCTTTCTCGGGCTCGCCTTTTTGGAACAGGTTGGGTTGATGGTTATTTCCTTGGCCGCCGTTGAAGGTCGAGTGCTTTCTGCCAGCAGTGCCCTTTGGGAGAGTCTTGCCCATTTCCTGCCTATCATTCGTTTAGGTTTGCTCCAGGCAATGGTATTCGGTGCAGCAAGCTTACCGTTTTTAGCAGCCGGAGCACTGACATATGTCTCATTTCTCGGGGAACACGACATAAATTATTACCTCTCTGCGCAACCCTGGCAATGGTGGACTGTCCTTGTGGTCAGCGGTATTATCTTTGTTTCATATCTTGTGATTGCCGCCTGTTTGTATATACGTTGGCTGTTTGCTATTCCTGTCCTAATTTTCGAAAACGCACGGCCTGCTCAGGCCCTGAAAAAAAGCTGGCAGCGAACACGGTACCGTATCTTAGCGCTGGGAATGCCTCAGGCTGTCTGGTGGATTTTTATTCTGATTGCATCAATTGTAACTACGTTGGTATTTAAAACGTTTTTCGCATACGTGTTGGCTCATGCCGGGCTGAAACTCGCTATTATTCTTCCACTGGTAGTGGTTGCGCTGGCGGTCATAGTCATAACCGATCTCTCCTGGTTCATCATTGGTAAGGCCATTCATATGTTTTTAATCGTTGATTTCTATCGCGAGACAGTCAATAGCAAGATCAAGGTACATGAAGAATCACGGGTGCTGAAGAAATTATCACCGTCCATTTTAAAAAGAATTGGCTGGGTTGGAGTCTGCTTTGCTCTGGTTGCAGGGATTGCCGCTGGAGTAGCTTTTCTCGAAAATATCAATTTCGATCGCCATATTGCTGTCACGGCCCACCGTGGAAGTTCCCTCAAGGCCCCGGAAAATACAATGAGTGCGTTGCGCCAGGCCATAGCTGATGGCGCCGACTATGCCGAGATTGATGTGCAAACTACTGCCGATGGGGTGGTCGTTCTCATGCACGATGCTGACCTGATGCGCATTGCTTCTGTAAACCGAAGAATTCAGGACACCCGTTTCGATGAGTTAGGCGAAATCGATATTGGAAGCTGGTTTTCAGGAGATTTCAGCAACGAGCGAACAGCAACCCTTGATGAGGCCATAAAGCTTGTCAATGGGCGGATTAAGCTAAACATTGAATTGAAGTATAATCGGCCGGACCCGGAACTGGTGGAAAAAGTTGGAAACATCATCTGAAGCAATGCTTTCTCCGGAAAATGCGTTATCACTTCTCTGAATAATGGTGAGTTGAAAAAGTTCAGAAAATCATTTCCGGAAGTCAAGACCGGCTTTATCGTTTTCCGCGCTCTTGGGTCTCTCACTAAGACAGAATTTGACTTCCTTAGCATTCATGCCACAAAGGCCACATCCCGACTGGTCAAAAATGCCCATAAAAAAGGGAAAGAGATCCATGTCTGGACTGTCAATGATTTGCAGATGGCCCTTTCCATGATAGAGGTGGGAGTTGACAATATTATTACAGACAAACCGGACTTTATTAGGAATCTGCTTCGAACCTGGAACGATTTTACGGACACGGAAAAAATTGCCCTCTGGCTAAGGAATTTGATTCTTGAAGATGATCCTTCCCTTGTCGCGAAACTATGATCGTAGTAATGTCAGCTAAACCCTAACGTTGCATAAATATTTGGTCCAAAAGCGCTAAACTGAGATGATTTTTTTTCAGCCAACGGTGAGATAACAGAGAAAGGAATTCTTTTCTTTTATGTACATCAAGATAGCACCAGAACTTTATAGGATAGATACAGGAAAGCCGAGTTGCTCGTCTTATCTCGTGAAGACTGATGAGAGAAACGTTCTGATAGATCCTGGGATCGCTGACCACGTAGAACTCCTTTTAAAAGACCTTGAAGAGATCGGGGTCCATGCAAAGGATATTGACGTCGTCATCAATACACATGAACACGTCGATCATATCGGTGCGAACAAATACTTTCAGAAGCGTTCCCTCATTGCGGCACACAGGTATGCAGCGACAAAGATCATGTCCGCGGATGATGAGGTGCTGATGTGTCGAGCACACGGGCATGATGTGAGGGGATACAGGGTCAACCTCTGGCTCATGAACATAAATGCCATAACAGTGGGTGATTGGTTTCTGAAAGTACTCCATACCCCCGGGCATACATCAGGATCGATCTGCATCTTTGAGCCGTACAAAAGAATTTTATTCTCAGGCGATATGGTATTTACAGATGGTACGATCTCTGATATATCAAGATCCGGAAGCTACGGTGAGTACATAAATTCACTTGCCAGGCTTAACACGATGAAGATCGATATTATACTGCCTGGTCATGGTAGAACTTCGGAGAACGCAGAGTCTGACATCCTTAAGGCCCTTGAGAACGCAAAGCGAAAACACGAGGAGTTTTTGAGTGATTGAAGGCAGAGGGGATGCGATGCCGCTATTCGGGGGAGGATCAGATTTTTAATGTTAGAATAAACCTAACCCGGACAAGCTGGAATTGACTATTGACTATTGAATATTTGTGTCTCCGTCATTTTTATGATAGTTCTTTTATAAGGGAAAGAATTCCTTAAGTATTCAATATCCAATCCCTGGTCCAGACCTGGCATAAAAATATTGAGACAAAAAACATAGGCATCCCAAGTATATCAAAGACAGCAGCATTTTCCACAAAAGTCGCGCCTCCCGATCCCGTCCCGGTCTCGGGACGGGGAGGGCAGGCGAAAATATTCAATCATTTGAAGATAGTGAAAATAGCCCAATACAATTTTTTGCCACAAAATGCACAAAAATAATCACTATGGTGTACTAAAGAGGTGGACAAACCATGGAAGAAAATTTACTCAAACAGATGCGTTCCGAGGCCGAGGAGATATTTAAAAGTTCTGTTAAGGCTGTAGATCCTTACAATGCGGTGAAGCGCTTCGTGCGGGTGGAAGACAATAGCCTTATTCTAAGTGTGAAAGACCAGACAAT
>JAUUWD010000100.1 GCA_030589225.1 Desulfobacteraceae bacterium
GAATAGTGCACATATTATTAACATAATGTCAATATATGCCCCTAACCTGAAAACTCCGAAGAAACCAAAATAAAGCTCAACATAAGCAGTATTCCCAGGACAACCCACTTAACTGTATTCTTCATAGTTACTACCTCCATCTATCCGCCCCAATCCTCCATAATCTTCTCAAAGGCCGATTCCCCGCCTCTAAGGGCCCCGGTATGCCCACCGCCAGGGCTAATAGCCACAAAGAAAAAGCAGCATTAAAGTAGAAGTTCCCGGACAGACACAACTAAAATGTATACTCCAACCCGATCATCCATTGATAGTTCAGAATACTCCCGAACTCTGTATCTCCAGCGCCGGAATTGACGGTCCCTATGAAGAAAAGCTGGGTATGCTCCCCTACAAAATACTCCACAATGGATATGAACTGGCCGGAACCATCGTCTATGTTCTGGGTCCATCGGAAAGTAAGGTCGAGTATATCCCGAATATCATTGTGATTGTATTGAACCATAACGTAATTTCGTCTCAGAAATCTCAGACCGGGATCTGCCGTCTGGCTAAGGGTCAACTTTGACAAATCCCCGATTGGGCCTATAAGATCAAAGGCATCTGACGCATCCTTTCTCAGGTGGTAGTAATCTCCAGCCTTACCATCACTATATCCAGGACCGTTATAAACATATTCCATTGTCAGGGTAGGACCCATTTCGAGGGTGTAGGATCCCCCAACAAGGACGATTCCTTTCAACGACGAGTCTTCATCATCGATTGCCAGCATAGAGGCGCCAAAAGGATTATTGGCCTTTTCAGGATAGAGGGCATCTGTGCCCTTGGCAATGGTCCCTTCCCCATACAATAACAGGGCATCTGTGGCCGTCCAACCGCCAAAGACCCCGAGCCTGTTCCTGTCATGCTCCTTGCGGGATAGGATCAGCCCTGCATATGCTTCCTGCCCTGCATAATCGAGCTTCAGGGCATAGGTCTTTTCAAATTCAAAAAGCAGAAACTCCTGACGCCCTTCATCCAGATTGGCAATAAGAGAAATGGTCCATGATAACCCCGGAAGCCACACAAGACGCGCAAAATCCATTCCCGGCACTTCCCTTTTAGGGTTCCTCCGGCCATTATCGCGGAAGAAAGGATTGGAAGGTGAAAAGAGATAGGAAGGCCCCCATTGTAGGTTTTCCCTGCCATAGGAAATAAACAGGCTTTCGGTCACTCTAATCCTGGCCAGCCATTCATTGACAAAACACTCGTCATCCCAATCAGTTTCTCCTTCTCGATCGCCCTCCTCCCATGCCCTCCATTCAAGGTTAACCCTGGGTTTTGCGCTTAATTCCAGTAATCTAAAATTCAAGTAGAAATCCGGGCGCAGTTCTAAATCAGCCAGATACCGTGGGATCTGAAAAAAATCGTTATCGGGATTCTGGGAAGAGTTCGCCGGATCCTGGCAAGCGCCAGAGGCAAGGACTCTTACACTGTATTCAAACCCACCTGACAATTCCTCCCATAACTTGGAGGATTGGCTTTTTTCTCCCTCTGGCTGTACACCCTGACCTGCGCTTTGTTTTATAGCTGAGGCAAATGAGTGTTTCCACAGTAGGCATAGAAGAATAAACAGGATAACAAAGAAAAATTTGTTTTTCATTGCTGGTCAAATTCTATTGTTAGTGTCAAAAAACTGCTTCGCAATTTTATATAGCGCGGCTTCGCCGCTTAAAAAAAGGGAACCCCTGTTATATATGAATACTATATAATAAATGGGATATACCGCATGGTTGTTCTCTTGTATGTTGTGTAAGCATCACCGAATTTTACAAAGTTCTCTCTTTCTTCTACCAAAGATGCGGTGATCAGGAAAAGTATGCAAATAGAACAAAGTACTATTGTAAGTAACGTAACTCTCTTGAGCAGGATACCAAGGACAAGTAAGATCAGGCTCGAATAGAGAGGGTGACGGATATAACGGAAAATGCCACGGTCAATTAGAACCGTTGTGTTTTCCCATTCATCGTCGGGTTTTCCATATTTTTTTAAGTTATAAAAGCCGCTTATTACAATAAACGCTGATGAGACCAGGAAAATCCATGAGCTGTAACTGATCGCAATGCTGGTCTAAATTCGATGAAAATCAGCAAAGCGATAATTACAAAAATAACTATCTTAGCAGTCATGACATCCACCCCGTTTCTGATTTATATCTACGTATCTTGCCACAAAGGCACCAAGACACAAAGTTTTATAACAGTACTGAATTCCGAATTATCTCACCAACAGATTAAGGTTAAAGGCCGAATCCGGTATCCTTTTGATTTTGACTTTGCTATAGATCATGGTCGTTATATCCTCTTTTATCACCGCATTTGTAATGACCATTTTAGAGACAAAAGACCTAGGCCTGTCCTGGACCATGATACTGTGATCATATTCAAAAGTTGCTGATTTGAACATCTTGCCCGAGACCGTAAAGAAATCCGCCTTGACGCCAACAAGTCGCTTCTTTGAAATCCAGTACTTGATCCGGTCATATGTGGTCTTTTTGTTAGTAGCGGTAAGATCAAAAAGGTAGCAGGGTTCCCCATTGACTGTGTCTTCTGATACGAGACTTGGTTTATAGTCTCCGGCATAGTTGGTGGAAGCGATATCACCATTGGAGGCACCGCCCATCAGTTTTTGCCTGGGAGAAATAGGGACCGGTTTCCTCAAGCCCGGTTTTATGAACCACATGTTCCGATCAATCATCAACAACTTTCGACCCTTCACCTTGGGCGGAGAGAGAAATTCTGCAAGTGAGTTGAGGTCGCGAGCCTTTACCTTAAGTACACGGAATTGTCTGCGACCATTCTCAACAGATTCCAACCTTATCTCCCACTCAACACCTTCCACATTTCCTCTGGCCTGATCTGCCTTTTCAAGGATCTCTTTGGGCGTCATCTCTGCAAGCACCGGTTTTGCATTAAACACAATTCCGGACACTACCATCACAAGCAGAACTATGAACTTGATTGTATAGAAATTCCCTTTTATTTGAGTCCGCCATAGGCGGAGTTTATATGGAATCGCGAAGAGATTGTATAACTTGAAACACATAAACATCCTCCTTTGATTGTCGATTTTATGAATAAGTTCTAATTGTAGATATAGTCAAATAGTTGAGTGGTTAAGTGGTTGAGTTGGAAAATTATTATATTAATTTCATTAAGTTACGAACATCAAATTGGTAAATATCTCCCGCCACGGCGGGACTAAAAACAAATATGTCCGTGAATTTAACCATTTAACTACTCAACTATTCAACCACTTAACGAGATCTGAATTGTCAATCCTCAATCCTCAATCGTCAATTCTTAGACATGCCCCAATGCATCCACTACATTCTTTTGGGCTGCGCGTCTGGCAGGCAGGATGGCGGCTATCAGTGAGAGGAAAATCAAAAAGACCATCAGGGAAAACATGGCCTGGGGCAGCAGATTGACGGTCAAAGGCACCGGTGTCGAGACTCCCGGCGGGATATAGGTAGGTTCAATCGTGCGAATGACCGCCCAAATGGCAATATTCAATACAATGCCAAGAATGGTTCCCAGAAAACCGAGCATCGCGCCCTCAATTGCGAATAGAAGGCTTACACCCCTTCGTTTCAGGCCCAGTGCCCTGAGGGTACCGATCTCCCTGGTTCTCTCAAGGACAGCCATTCCCATGGTATTGATCACGCTCATAACCACAATGATAAACACAATGGAGAATATAAACATGAATATCATGTCAAACATGCCCTTAACCTTGGAATAGAAAAGGGAGAGTTCATTCCAGGTCTTTATTTCGCACTTAAATCCTGCCCCTGATAGAGTACTAAGTAACCGGTTGCGAACACGCTCGGTCTTTTCCCAATTGCCCAGCAACACCACAAGCCGGTCTGCTTTCTCTGTATCATATAGAGATTGAGCAAACTTGAAAGGAACACGCAAGTACTTGTCATTGGTAGCGTCACTGCCCGTGTTATAGACCCCCGCCACTTCGATATCCAAGGCGTTCATCTGGCCGTCAAGGGTGGCGGCCATAACTACCCCATAACCACCCGGTTTCAGATCGAGATGGATAGCAAGATCCTGTGCCATTTCTACCCCATAAGCCTTTTTATCGCTAAGCTCATTACCCCTTACCGGCCGGAAGGCAGCCCAGGCCCCTTTTATGGTCTTGTCATCCCGCGGGATCACGCCATTAGCCAGGAATATTGTGGAGGTGCGTCCATTGGAGACAAGTCCTGAAATATGTATTTGGGGGGTGGCCAGAATGACGTCCTCGTCCTCCTCCACAAGGTCAGCTATTTTCTGAAGTTCTTCTTGAGAAAACATATAATTGTCGGGATCGATCTTTCCCTTCTCCAGCCATCCCTCTTTATAGATAGTAAGGTGGCCCAGGCCTTCTCCCCTGATAGCCGACTCCCTGAGTCCCTGGTATGTATTGTGTATATATCCACGAAATAGACTCACTGCTGCAAAGCCCATGGCTATTGCCAGGAGGGTCACAAAGGACCGGCGTTTGTTTTTCAGAATATTGCGAAGCGCAATCTTCATCCATTTGATCATTTTTTATCACCTCCATCCTGGATCCTTCCGTCCTCAAGCCGAACCAGGCGCTCCACCCTATCCAGAACCCTCTGATCATGGGTTGAAAAGATAAAGGTGGTTTTTTCCTTTTCATTGAGGCTCCGCATAAGTCCAATGATACTCCGAGATGTGTCCGAATCCAGATTAGCGGTTGGTTCGTCGGCAATCACTAAAGATGGGTTTGCAACCAGTGCCCTTGCAATGGCAACCCTCTGCTGTTGGCCGCCGGACATCTTATCGGGCCTGTGACGGACAAAATCGGATAGGCCGACTTCATCGAGACGACTGAGTGCCCTGTCTCTGGCCTCAGGAAATGATGTACCTTTTATCTGTAGAGGCAGCATGACATTTTCAACAGCAGAAAGAACCGGTATCAAATTAAACCCTTGAAAGATAAAACCGATGGATCCATTTCTGAGTTCGGTTCGTCTATTATCCGATAACAGGGCAACTTCCTGATCCTCAATAAAAACTTGCCCTGACGAGGGTTCGTCAATGGCGCCAATAAGGTTTAGCAAGGTTGTTTTACCTGAACCGGAAGGCCCCCAAATAGCCACAAATTCTCCTCTATCAATGGTCAGATTAACACCTCTCAAGGCGTGTACCACTGTTTCTCCAAGCAGATAATCCTTTTTAATGTCTTTTGTTTCAATAAGGGCCATGGTTTTTACCTCCTAAAGAGTTTCAGCCAGATTTTTGAATTTTCCCGACTTGGCCTGATCTCCGGCCTTACTGTGCAGCTCGGCAAGGTTAGTGTAAACGTCTTTTTTTATTGACGCGTAGGATTCAGGGTTCTTTTCTATCAAATCCGCAAGGTATTCAAAATCCTCTACAGCCAAATGACCCCTATTCAGAAAAGAAGGCAGGTTTTTCGAATTATAGGCCCTTGTCATTCGCACTGAGACGTTATCCGGATCCTTTCTAATCGCTTTATCCATCAGGCCAGAGCCTTCATTAGCATAGGACATCTTTTTCATTGGATTCCATGTCGTCTTCGCCATCATGGTGGTGGCACTGCCCAAATAACACATGGTTTCGTACTCCTTTTTATTGACCTCAAAGGCCTTAGTCAGGAACTCTACTGCCTTAGGGGCATATTTTTTGGCATTCTTTTTGGCCATTCTATGGTATGCGATTCCTATGCCTTTCATTGTTTCATAGTCGGAGTGGTTTTGATCCAGTATCTTTTGTAGCTCTGAGATCTTTTCCGCTAATTGCCCATCGTCCAAATCCCTAAGTTCGTGCCAGTCCTTAGCAGATACTGGAGCGGCCAACAAAACAGCTGTGGCCATAACAATGCCGATTATTGCCAAACGACCCATTTGAAAGCTATATTTCATGGTCACTTTTCTCCTTCGTCTTTTTCTTGAAAGCATAAGTCACTAAACAGCATCACGCAATGGCAATGCGATGGAATGGACAGAACGAGGGATAGGATGATTATTTCAGGTGTGAAGGGGATGCCAATCAAAAGGAAACCGGTTAATTCTCCTGGGCTTATGGGAAGGGTTAGGCGATATGGGAATTTATAAACAGGCAATTCATGGAAAGATCTTTGGTGTATTAGAATTTCTTATATCAACCGGTTTCCCGAAGAACATTGCAAATATCGAGGCCAAAAAGCTTAATCTGCCATTTTCTAATGCCCTCGATAGATTTCATGTTCTCGGGCTCGCCTGGGTTTGCGATGGC
>JAUUWD010000349.1 GCA_030589225.1 Desulfobacteraceae bacterium
CGCTCAACGCCAAGAGACAATACAAGACTCAATATCAGATACAACACCGCAATGGTGATCCAGACCTCAAAAATGAGATATGTGGCAGACATCAGCTCCATTCCCTGAAACGTCAGTTCCTGGATCGAAATAACCGAAACAATGGCAGAGTCCTTGATGGTGGAGATAAACTGGCCTGCCAAAGGGGGAAGAATCCTTTGCGTTGCCTGCGGCATGATAATGTAACGCATTTGCTGCCACCGGGTTAACCCAAATGCGCTCGAAGCCTCCCATTGGCCCTTTTCAATGGATTGGATACCTGACCTGACGATTTCAGTGATATAGGCCCCTTCAAAAACAGCAAGGGTAATCAGGGCCGATAGAAATGCAGAAAACAGCGAAGGTGAGGCAAATGCAAACCCTAAAAAGGCCCGGGTCCACTCAGACCGTGATTGGACAAATTCATCCACCCCGAGGACCGTCATGATCTGGCCGGCAAAGAAATAGTAGAAAATGAAAACCAGCACAAGGGGCGGGAGATTCCGGATCAATTCAACATAAGTCCGCCCAATGAGCCGGTTAAAGAGGCTGCGGCTTACACGGCACAGTCCCATCACTGTGCCAATGATCGTTGCAAGGATTGTCCCCCATATACTGAGCCGAATGGTGGTAAAAAGCCCCTGCATAAGCAGGTTCGGAACCCACTCGCTTCTTTCAGCGTCATAGCGGTAGAGATATTGCGGTATGGCCGCCCAATCCCACTTATAATTGAGGCCCACCGTAACCCTGTATATGATATACCCTCCAACCGCCAGGATCAGCAGGCCTACAATGATGTCGAGAGACCCAATTTTCGTTTTCTTTGGTATCAAAAATCTCCCCTTAGTAAAGATCCGAGTCCAGAGGGCCCGGCTTTGGTTTACCCCTGAGGGGATAAGTTTACCCGAACTTCAAGTGCTCATGGAGTGATGGAGTAGTGGAGTGATGGAGTGATGATAAAGAGCGTTGAACACATATGGATTGCACAAAAAAAATGCTGTTTCGGAAAAGCCATCAGCCTCTTGCGGTGTTTCCAGTACTCCAATACTCCACAACTCCAATACTCCATCACGCCAGTACTCCAAGACCTTCTTTCAGGCAAAGCCAATGGCCTCTGACCTATCCGGACTTGTTGAGGATTCGCTATTTGATCATATGCTCCCAGTCCTTAGTTCCGAACCAATAGTGCTTTCGTTCCTTGAGCCAACCCTCGGCCCGGACAACATTAATCCAGTTATTGAAGAAGTTCAGCGTGTCAAAATCCCCTTTCCGTAGGGCGAAGCCGATGGGTTCTTTGGTGAATGTCTCTTTGAGCGGAAGGAAAAGTTTCTCAGGATACTTCAATGCTTGGAATGTTGGCATGGGTGCAGAGCCAATTACGGCGTGAGCCTCGCCATTGATCAGTTCCTGATAGGCCTGCGACTCGTCATCAAACTTGCGTAGTTGGGCCTTGGGCATGAACTTTTTGGCGGCAGCCACAGCTGTTGAGCCGAGCCTCACGGAAATTACCACATGGGGGCGGTTGAAATCCTCCAGACTGTTAAATCCTGCAGCAAGCTCTTTGTGGGCCACAATGGACATGCCAGTGACATCGTAGGGTATTGTGAAGTTGACCTTCAGGTTGCGTTTCGGGAGCACCCCCATCCCCCCTATAATGACATCAAACTTACCGGTGAGGAGGGCCGGGATAATACCTGCCCATTTGGTAGGTATGAAGTCCACCTTGACCCCCATGTCCCTGGCGAGCCGGGTGGCAACATCGATCTCAAAACCGATCAATTTGCCAGTCTTGTCTTTCATGGCCCATGGCACAAAGGTGGACATGCCCACTCTAAGGACACCGCGTTTTAACACTTGTTCCACAGTGCTCTCAGCGATGAGTTGCTGCTGTACCTTCCCCGCAAACGCCACGCCTGCTGTGCAAATGACCAGGGCAGTAACCACTGCTGTGTATAATAGTAAAGATCGAATTTTCATAACATGTCTCCTTTCAATTTGTTTTATCATTCAAGTTCTCTCTTTGTAATTTAGTGCCTGAACGAAACCCTCGAAATATGGTTTTCCAGTTTTACTCAGAAATTTTCAACAAGCTAAGATTGTTTTCTTTTTTTGAATCCCTGGCCCAGACCTGGTTATCCTGGGCATCAACAACGGATCATTCAATGAAATAAATATCGGGTCGTCAGGTTCGAACCTAATAAGTCGCGCCAGGGCAGGCCAAAATCTGCAATCCAAAATCCAAAATCGTGCCTGAACGGCGTTTTCGTTCAGGCACCCACTTATCTTCCTTTCCTATGTTTCAACCGCCATGCGGTTCTCCATGATGTTGACAATCATGGAAAGAGTCACCGTAATGATAAGATAGATGGCGGCTACCGTAAACCACACCTCAAAGGCAAGATATGTTTCCGCAATAATCTCCTGCCCCCGCATGGTCAGATCATAGATGGCGATAGTGCTCACCAAGGCAGAATCTTTGACCAGGGACACGGCCTGGCCGGTGAGGGGTGGAAAAATCCGCCTCATAGCCTGGGGCAGAATGATATATCGGTAGGTGTTGAAGGTGTTGAAGCCAAGGCTGTGGGCAGCCTCCCACTGTCCCCTGTGAATGGAGACAAT
>JAUUWD010000213.1 GCA_030589225.1 Desulfobacteraceae bacterium
AACGACGAGCTTATTGAAACCTTATTTCAGTGCACCACATGCGCTGCCTGCGCAGAAAGTTGCCCCTCCGGCGTAAACGTGCCCGACATCATCAAACAGGTGCGAAAGGATATGGTCAATATCGGTTCCTGTCACCCAGCGTTCAAAGGAATGAACGAGGTGCTCAAGAAACACACCAACATTTACGCGGAAGATGAACCTGAAGATTTTGAGAGAGAACGAAACAAAAAGGCCGAATACGTATATTTTATAGGGTGCGTGGGTTCTTTTCGTGAAGATGAAGCCACCCTGGAAACCCTTGATCTTCTGGATCGTCTCAACGTGGATTATACCCTGATTGACGAGGTCTGTTGCAGCGGTGTGCTGGAGGATGTGGGATATGACATGAACGAGGATCTTGTGAGAAAAAATATGGATACGATCCTGGCCACGGGGGCCAGGACTGTAATAACCGGCTGTCCCTATTGCTCGCGGACTTTCAACAACAAACCCCAGTATGCTGAACTTAAGGAGAAGGGGATCAAAGTCCTTCACATCACTCAATTCCTGAAAGATTTTGACTTTGGTGTCACGACGGACAAACTGGTGACCTACCATGATCCATGCGACTTGGGAAGGCACTGCGGTATTTATGAAGAGCCAAGAGAGATCATCGGGAAGATTGCGCCAAACTTTGTGGAGCTGCGCCACAACCGTGTTGATTCCCTCTGTTGCGGGGCCGGTGGTGGTGTAAGAGGCGCTTATGCCAAGAACTCTATTGCCATGGCACGACGCAGGTTGGAGGAGGTTGAGGAAGTCGGTGCCGAGGTGGTGCTGACAGAGTGTAATTCCTGTGTGCACAACCTTGCCAATGCCAAATTGCGCAAGCAGAAATTCAAGATTTACAATATATCTCAATTTGTTAATGAGTTGATGGAAGAAGCTGAATAGGAAAGCATGTTAGACAGAATATAAAAAAATACAAAGGAGGAAAGAGCGTGGAGATTCAAGGGTACAATATGCCGGATGACTTGCACTACGAGGAGAATCATTTTTGGGTAAAGGAAGAAGGAGATCTCCTGGTCATGGGAATGGATGATTTTGCACAGGTAATGGCCGGGGAGATCGTGTATATCCAGCTTCCTGATGAAGGAAAGAGGGTGAAAGTAGGCAAGAAATTTGCCAAGATAGAATCCGGCAAATGGCTGGGGAAGGTCTATGGACCTGTCAATGGAGAGCTGGTAGCAGTAAATGAAGAACTGGAAATGAACCCGGGCTTAATCAATGATGACTGCTACGGCAAGGGCTGGATGTATAAGATCAAGCCGGATGATAAGGGAGAACTCGCCAATCTGATCTATGGGCCGGAGGCGGTTGAAAAGTGGCTCTTGGCAGAAATTGAGAAATACGCGGAAGAGTAGGCAGTATGGAGTAGGCAGTAGGCAGTAAAATGTTTCAGTATTCTTACCACTTGTTGAAATTGGGGCGTATTTAGCGCCACTCGATTTATGACCTGCTAATAGTAAGCAGTATGGAGTAAGCAGTAACCAGTGAGGATTAGTGGAGTGGCATTGTGCCTACTCCCTACTTATTATGGAGCTGAGCCTACATGTCCAATAGAGATTACAGCGTCCGGCAGATTTTAGAGATGGAGGCCTGTACCAACTGTCAGGTCTGTGCGGATGTGTGCCCTGCGGTCTCCGCCTCCCATGACGGGGAATTGTCCGGTGTCTTTCGCATAAAGGGACTCAAGCAGATTCTTAAAAGCCGGACAGGGCTTTTCCGCAGGCTTTTTGGGAAAAAAGGGCCCACTGAGGAACAATGGAAGCACTACAGTGACACGGTCTTTCGATGTACGCTCTGTGGTAATTGTCAGGAAATCTGTCCGGTTGGTATCCACCTTAAGGACTTATGGCTGTCTCTCAGACAGGACCTTGTTCATTCAAAATCTTACCCCAAAAAAATTGAGATGATTCGGGATAACCTGGAGGAAAGCCGGAACGTCTTTGCAGAAGATAACGAAGAGCGGGCCGATTGGGTTGAGGACATGCGCGACGCCCCGGAACATGGTTATCTCAAGGATAAGGCCGAGATAGTTTATTTTACAGGTTGCGTTGCATCCTATTTCCCGCTTGCCCAGAAGATTCCCATGGCGCTGGCGGAGATTTTAGATGTAAGCGGTGTAGATTTCACTCTTATGGGCGAGGATGAATGGTGCTGCGGTTTTCCCATGCTGGGGGCAGGATTAAAGGATATGTTTCAGGAGTTCATGGATCATAACCTTGAGGCGGTCAGTGAAAAAAGGGCCAGGGAGGTAGTCTTTGCGTGCCCTTCCTGTTACCAGATGTGGCGCGAATACTATCCCCACAAGTATCAGATTACCCACGCTACTCAGTTCCTGATTAAATTGATCCAGGATAAAAAGGTCCCTCTTCAGGAGCTTCCATTGAAAGTCACCTATCATGATCCGTGCGATTTGGGGCGAGGGGCCCGGGTGTTTGATGAACCGAGACAGGTCATCCGCTCTATTCCGGGCGTTGAGTTCGTAGAACTCCCTCAAAATCGGGAGGATTGTCAGTGTTGTGGGGGTGGCGGTAACCTCGAGATGATAGATGCAAACCTTTCTGCAGAGATTGCCAAGCGGAAGATCGAAGAGGTGCTGAGCACCGGCGCTGAGGCTGTCGTCACATCCTGCCAGCAATGTGTAAGGACCATGATGACCTATGTGAGGAGGAACAAGGTCCCCCTTGATGTTTTGGATATCACACAGCTCATCCACAGGGCGCTTAAACATTAGCACTTGCCCAAAGGTCCGTCTACCCGCCTGGCAGACTCACAGCAATTCCAATTATGGTCTCAACCTGGCAGGGCCGTGGGGTCTCTTTTTAAAGGACGCAAGACAAATTCTTCCACAGCTTGTTTAACGCCCCCGTGGCTTTGAATAAAGGCTCCGAGCAGGCAGAAAAGGCGTCAGTTGCAACGGAGACTCTCCTTTGCGGTCCCGCCGTGGCGGGATAACGAATTTCAAGGCTACGCTGCCGTTCAATAGAATGAAGCAGTTTTTTGCGGCCTTTAAAAAGAGACCCCACGACCCTGCATTAGCAAGGTTTAAAGGTTATAATTAGAATTGCTGGCAGACTCAGTCATTCCTTTGTATTGTAAACCAATCAAAAACCGATACCTTAGGTCTCAGGTAGTTTTCGGAGATCAATTATGATGAATTGGCGACTCCTTGATACCCCGCCCATGACGGCCGCGGAAAACATGGCGCTTGATGATGCCCTTGTGGAACTCAAAGGGAAAGGAGAGACCCCGAATACCATACGCTTTCTGCAGTTCTCCCCCAGGGCGGTGCTTGTGGGTTTTCATCAATCAGTTGATGAGGAGATCCGTGCGGAATACTGTCATGCACAGGGAATCCACATCAATCGTCGCAACACCGGAGGCGGAGCGATCTTTTTTGATGAGAGTCAATTGGGCTGGGAGGTTATTTGTGACAAGGCTTTTTTTAATGTAAAGATACCGAACAACTGGCTCTTTAAGGCATTATGCGAACCGGTTGTCACAGCTCTCGGCCTTTTGGGTATCAGATCCAACTTTCGGCCAAGAAACGACATTGAAGTCAATGGCCGCAAGATATCAGGGACCGGAGGAACAGAGTCTGACGGTGCATTTCTTTTCCAGGGAACAATGCTGACGGATTTTGACGTGGATACAATGCTGAGAAGCCTCAAGATTCCTGTGGAGAAACTCAAATCAAAGGAGATTGATTCAGTCAAAGAACGGGTGACCTGCCTAAAGTGGGAATTGGGTTATACACCTCCGTTGGACGATTTAAAAGAAGCAATAAAGACCGGTTTTGAAAAGGGCCTGGGCATCAGGCTTGAGTCCGGAGGCTTGACCAGGTCAGAAAAAAGGCTTTTCAATGAAAAACTGGAATACTATCAATCTCAGGAATGGATAGAACACGTTAAGCCCAGATACATAAGGCAGGAGGTTGTCCAGGCGGCTTACAAATCCGAGGCAGGTATGGTCCGGTTTACCCTGGTTGTAAATCTTGCCCAAAAAAAGATAAAGGATATCTATATTACCGGTGATTTCCTCTCTTTCCCGACACGTGCCCTGTTTGACATGGAGGCAAGCTTGAGAGGTGTTACGCTGGATCGAGGCCGTATTCACAGCATTATCAAACGGTTTTTTGATGAGGGGCGTATAAACATCCCGGGCATGGGACACAGCGATTTCCTCAAGCCCTTGAATCAGGCACTGGAAAAGATTGCCATTTCCGAGTACGGCGTACCCTTGGAATACTGTAACATGATTTCAGTAACCAATGGGTCTTTTGAAGAGGTCCTTAAGAAAAAACCCTCCATTCTCCTGTTACATTACTGC
>JAUUWD010000160.1 GCA_030589225.1 Desulfobacteraceae bacterium
TTCCACACCCATTGGAGCATCATGCCCCAGCTGACCGTCCCAGGATCCCCAAACCCTAAAAAGGCCAGAGCGGCCTCAATAATAATTGCGGAGGTAACTCGAAAGGTCATATATAGAAATGAAAGAGGCAATACGTTTGGCATAATATGTCTGAAAATGATTCTCAGATGTGAGGCCCCGGCAACCCTTGCCGCCTCAATAAAAGGTCTGTGCTTCAAAGAGAGGGTCTGGGCCCTGATGACCCTGGATACCCCGGGCCACCTGAACAACGCAATAATGAGGACAATCGTCCAGATATTGAGCTGGCCAAAAAGGGCAGCCAAGATGAGCACCACCAGAAGTGTGGGCATGACCATAATCATATCTGCCAGTCGCATGAGAATGGTGTCCACAAATCTTCCCATATAACCGGCGATCATGCCAATGGCCGTGCCAAGAACGACACTCATAAAGGCCGCTGAAACCCCCACCATGAACGCAATTCTTGCACCCGCCAACAGCTGACTCAGGATATCTCTACCCATGAAATCGGTCCCCAGCCAGTGTCTCATGCTCGGGCCCACTGAATAGGAAATCTCAGGATCCACGCCTGTCATGGGCTGGTACATGGGGTCTACCCATGGCGGAATAAAGCTGCAGAGCGCCATCAAAGCGAATAAGGCCAGCAGGGTGAGGCCAATCTTGCCGAGGAGGCTCTTCCTGTAAATGGACCATCCCTCCAGCAAACGGCTGATCCAGTGAAACCGTTCCGAAAGTTTTCTATCAGTATTTAACGTAGTAACCGTCATCACTTCGCCTGTCAATATCTGATCCTCGGATCAAGATAGGCGTAAAGGATATCCACCACAAGGTTGGAAAGAAGCACCACTATGGCGATCAGCAGGAATGAGGCCTGGGCCAGGGGATAATCATTGTGGCTTACCGAAAACACAAGCTCCCTGCCTATGCCTGGCCATGAGAAGACCGTTTCCGTGAGCGCACCCCCGTTGATGGAAAAGGCCAGGCTCAGACCAACGCTAGTCACCACAGGAAGAGCAGCATTGGGTGCAGCATGATGGTCTCGAATCACCTTTTCCGGAAGGCCTTTGGCTCTTCCCGTAAGGATGTAATCCTCCTTGAGCGTGTCCAGCATACTGCTGCGCATGATCAGCAAGTAACTCCCGAAATGTATAAGGAAAAGGGTGGTCAGGGGGAGGATCATGTGATGCAGAACATCCAAGACTTTTCTCCACAGGCCGACCTCTGGGTCAAGCCATATTTCCTCGGAAATCATTCCAGTGATAGGGAACCAACCCAGCTTGTAAGCAAATACCCAGATCATGATCAGGGCCATCCAGGGGAGAAAAACCGTATGGGTGACTAAGGCACCTAAGGTCATACAGGTGTCCGTTTTCTCCCCCTTGTGCCAGGATGCTATCTTGCCCAAAAATACGCCCACCAGGGCTGAAAGGATAATGGATGTGGTAAAGAGCAGAACGGTATTCGGCAATCGGTCCCATATAATCTGAACTACCGGCTGCCCGTAATGAAAGGAATTGCCGAAATGGCCTCTGAAAAAGTTCTTAAGATAATAGAGGTATTGCATCCAGAGGGGCTGATCAAGGCCCAGCTCTTTAATGAGAAATTCTGCGTCCTCTGGCGTCAGATTGGGATCAACCATCCTGGAAACTGGATCTCCGGGTGCCAGACGGAAAAGCAGGAACAGAACGGTAAGGATCACAAAAAAAATGACAACGATCTGAATCAGTCTCCGGCTAATGTATCTCCACAATTCCATGGCAGCAAAGTCAGTTCTCCGTAGTCAGTTGTTCCGCCTGCAGCGGACCATTTATTCTGGTCTCAATTCACAGAATGACCAGGTATTTCCGATTCCTCCCAGCGTCTCCACCCACCCGCTGAATCGACCCTTGCGGACCGCCTCTATTAGTTTGGGGTTGTACAAGGGAATATAGGGCACATCCTGCAAAATCAGCTTTTGCATCTTCCAGATCAATTTCCGCCGTTTCTCTCGATCCAGGGTGCTGGCAGACTCCTCGGCAATACGATCAAAATCAGGGTTTCTGTATCCACTCATGTTCCATCCTCTTGCTCTGTCATTACTGGAATGAAAAAAGTTTCTCACCCAGTCCGGATCAATATCCAGCCTTCCATAGCCCAGGATAAAAGAGTCAAATTGACGGCGATCCTTGACTTGTTGAATCAGGGCCCCAAAGGCCATGGATTTAGCAGAGGCCGGGATGCCTGCCATTCTGAGCCATTCCTGAATGATCATTCCGCTCATGGCGCGGAGAGGGTCATAGTCAGCAGGAGGGGTTAAGATGGTAAACTTATCCATGGCCTGCCCATTGGGTAGCCGAATCCCCTTCCCCTTGACCACCCTGCCTTCTCCATTGACGGGCGGCACCTGCCAAGTGTAACCTGCCTTTCTCAGAATCTCATAGGCCTTTTTGACGCGCTGCTCCCGTGTCAGCCCTTCACCGTAGCGTGGCACGTCTGGACAGTGCCAAAATCGGTTGCCGGGCGGCACAACGGAACTCATCTTAATCGCCAATCCTTGAAGGATCCTTGAGATGATAAAGTCCTTGTCGATTAATGTAGCTACAGCACGCCTGAGATTCACATCATTAAACGGCGGTTTCCTGACATTGAAGCCCATGTAATAGAGCCCGCTCTTTTCATTGGAAAATATTTGGATATCCTTCTGCCTTTTGAGGTCCTCAAGATAACCCGCCTGAATGCTCCACCAGAACATGTCGATGGTCCCTTTCTTCAGGTCAAGGATGGCTGCATCGGAGGTCCCGTAAATCTTGAAAATAATCCCATCAATATGGGGTCCCAGCATCCGGCCGCTTATCTTACGGCCTGTTCCAAAGAAGTATGCATTTTTCTGGAGAAAAAGATAAGCCCCCTGTCTCCACTCCTTAAGCATAAAAGGGCCACTCCCCACCGGCTTCTCGATCTTGTGATTGAGCAACTTAATGAGTGGTTTTTCTGTGCCCTTTGCCATTTCCGTAACCTTAGCCCATTGCTTCTTTTGTACAATGGGTGTTGTGAGGGTTCTGGTGAGAAAAATGGCTTTCGGTTCGTGAAGATAAAATGTCACCGTGTGTTTATCCGGCGTCTCAATTCTTTTGATGAACTCCCACCTGGATACATATCTGGGTACCCTAAAATTCTTTATCAACCTCCCGGTAAAAGCCACATCCTCTGAGGTCACCTCCGAACCGTCAGACCATTTAGCTCGTCTGAGTCTCACTGTATATGAGAGCGTTTCAGGGTCAAATACCGGTTCTTGTTCTGCCAACCACGGGACAAGCCTTAGTGTGTCAGGGTCACGTATATACAGGCGTTGATATATTTGGGATAAGATCTTGAGAGAATATGTATCGCTTGCAAGCCAGATATTGAGAGTCCTGGGCTCTTCTGGAAGGCCGATTTTGAGGATGTGGTCCGCCTTCCTTTCGGTGCAGGAAAGGCCCGTAAAGAACAGGAGGAGCATTGAAATAGCAAGATAGGGAATGCCCTTCAAAATGTTCTTGATTTTCACGGCGCAGATAGGGCTAATAGTTCTTTCCTTTCTTCCCTCTGACGTGCCCTCAGGAACTTACAGATCCTTAATGCCGAACACTTGATAAAGAGGACGTGCGTCAACATACACATGGTGAACAAGTAGGGGCTTTGCTTCCTCCTGAATACTAGAACATGCAAAAGATGTTTTTGAGGAAGAAAAAGATTAGAATGGCCCTTTCCTCTCTGACTACCCAATATTCTGTGTGGACGGCATAGACCGCCACTCGCTAATGATCCCTCTGATTTTCTGCGGCAGACCGATAGAAATTTCGAAGCAAGGATTTAACCAGACTCTCAACTCTTTTCTTTCATTTCCTTCGCCTTTTGTTCAACAAAATCAATTACCTTGCTTTCAAGCTTTACATCGCTCAGTCGGTTAATACGAGGAATGCCACCCGGGCTGACACAGTTTACCTCAACCAGCTTATCCCCTATCACGTCAATGCCCACAAAAAACAGACCATCCGTAATCAACCTCTCCTTTATGACTCGACAGATCTCTTTTTCTTTTTGCGTCACCTCATGCCTATATGCCCGACCCCCAGCATGAATGTTGGTTCTAAAATCCCCTTTAAGAGGCTTCCTTCTCATTGCACCCAGAATCTCTCCGTTAAGCAAAAGCACTCTGACATCACCCTCTTTCTGCACCACATCCAGATATTCCTGAACCATGATCGGCTCACGCTCCGGGTAGGATTTAGAGGCCCTTATATAGTAATTGATCAAGGAAACCAGATTTTCACGATCGCGATCGCTGACCTTGATCACCCCTTCCCCACCATATCTCTGTAACGGCTTGACCACCATGGCCCCTCCAAAATCATCGATGATTTTCTTGAGTCGGGCTGGATCTCTGGAAACGTGAGTCTCTGGTATGATGCTGGGGAAATTGAGGATATAGAGATTGCTGTTGCCGAGAGTTTGTCCCGTAGTATTATTTATCATGAACACCTGATCATTGATGGGCGCCAGGAATTCCATGGTCTGGTAGATCAGAGGGGGATCCTTCCTCAGAAATAGGGCATCGAGATCAGTGACGGTTTCAAATATAAGTTCTTCTTTATTCATACAACCTATCAGGGAACGCCAGTATTTTTTCATAGAGAGATCAGGCGACACAGTGACATTTCTCATTCTGGCTACCACCTCATCCTTACGAATATAAACGTCATGCGGTTCGAGAAAATAGACGGTATGTCCCCTCTGATTGCATTCATACATCAGATAACTGGTGGTCTCATTTTCCGGATTGATTGACTCTAGTCTATCCATTAAGAAGGCTATATTCATGACAGCTTTCCGTGGGTTCGAACCCCATGTTTGATGATTTGGGGAGCAACGCCCAGGTTAGTAGAAGTGCCAAAACCTCGGAAACCTAAAGACTAATTGACCTTGATCACCTGAGCAGAGCGTTACAGATCAAAACTTGAGGTCGGAGGAGTTGAGAGGACTTTACCCAAGAAACACTCCCCTCACCTGCCTCCTTCGCTATAGATCTGATCAGCCACTTTCTGCCCGACAAG
>JAUUWD010000031.1 GCA_030589225.1 Desulfobacteraceae bacterium
CAGCTTAGAAGTGAGCCCTCTATTGGCCCATGACACCCAGAAAACTATCTCTGAGGCAAAACGGCTTTTTGAAGCACTTCATCGTCCCAATATAATGATCAAGGTGCCAGCAACGCCGGCCGGTATCCCTGCAATCACAGAGCTGATTGGCGCTGGAGTTAACGTGAACGTGACACTGATTTTTGGCCTCGAAAACTATAAAGTTGTAGCAGACGCCTATTTGAAGGGTCTTGAAAGATTGTACTCTGAAGGTCCATCGGTGGCTGGAGGTCATAAGGTAGACAGCATTGCCTCGGTAGCATCTTTTTTTGTCAGCCGGGTGGATTCGGCTGTTGATCAGGCGCTGGAAAGAAAAGATCACAAGGAACTTCAGGGCAAAATAGCCATTGCCAATGGCAAAGCAGCATACGTTGAATTTCAAAATATCTTCTCCGGTACCCGGTGGGAAGATCTGGCCAAAAAAGGCGCTCGTGCACAACGAACTCTGTGGGCCAGCACAGCCACTAAGAATCCCCTATATGTCGATACGCTTTATGTGGATCAATTGATTGGCCCGGAAACCGTAAACACGGTGCCTCCAGCCACGCTTAACAGTTTCCTTGATCACGGAACTATTTCTCCAACATTGACCAGCGGTGTGGAAGAGGCCACATCCCAACTTGATCAAATAAAGGCCCTGGGTATTGACCTGAGCGAGATCACTGAAGAACTGCAGAATGATGGAGTTAAGGCATTTGCCAAGTCCTTTGATTCGTTGATGGAAAGTATCTCTGAAAAGCGTGATCGTCTTTTAGCTGGCAAAAAAGGATACTCTGCCAGTCTTGGCGAGTTCAACTCAGCAGTGGAAAATACTTTGATGCAAATTCGGGATCATAAGATTATGAACCGAATTTGGGCGCACGACCATACTGTCTGGAAAGACGATCCCGCAGACATCGGCAATCGCCTGGGTTGGCTTCACAGTCCAGATGTGATGAAGGACGCTATTCCTGAAATTTCCTCCCTGGTGGAGGAAGTTCGCGCTGCCGGGTTTACCAATGCCTTACTGCTGGGGATGGGCGGTTCAAGCCTGGCCCCTGAAATGTTTCGTTTCACCTTTGGCGTCAAGGAAGGTTACCTGGATCTCGCCGTGCTGGACAGTACCGATCCCGGCGCAGTACTGGAGTATGCCAATAGACTCGATCCAGCCAAAAGCCTTTTTATTGTATCTACCAAATCAGGCGGCACTGTTGAGACAACGTCTTTTATGAAGTACTTTTACAACCAGGTATCTGATGCAGTTGGCCCGGAAAAGACCGGGGAGCATTTTATTGCCATTACCGATCCTGGAAGTAGTTTGGAAACAACGGCAAAGGAGCTAAATTTTCGCAAGACCTTTTTAAATGACCCGAATATCGGCGGCCGTTACTCGGCCTTGTCCTTTTTTGGCCTGGTTCCGGCAGCGCTTATTGGAATGGATATCGACTCTCTACTCGAAAGGACCGCTATCATGGCCTGCAACTCCGAAGGATGCAATTGCCCCATAGCTGGAGACAATGCCGGGGCCTGGTTAGGCGCAGTCATTGGTGAACTGGCAAAAGCAGGCCGGGACAAACTCACCTTGATTACATCTCCTGCAATCTCACATTTTGGTGCCTGGGTTGAGCAATTGATTGCCGAGAGTACCGGTAAGGAGGGAAAAGGCATCCTGCCTGTAGATGGAGAAAGTCTTGCGGCGGCTGCTACCTATGCCAACGATCGACTCTTTGTCTACCTGCGGCTGGAAAATGACAGCACACACGATGCAAAACTAAAGGAATTGTCAGATGCTGGACACCCGGTTGTGCAGATCAATTTGCAGGATCTCTATGATCTTGGGGGTGAATGCTTCCGCTGGGAGATGGCCACCATTGTAGCCGGGCACCTTCTGGAAATTAACCCCTTTGATCAACCCAATGTGGAATCCGCAAAGGTTCTCGCCCGTCAAATGGTGTCAGCCTATCAAGAGGAAGGTAGACTCCCTGAGCTAACACCCTCATTGGAGGCCGATGGAATTCTTGTGTATGCAAGCTTCTCTGCCAGCAACCTGGAAGAAGCGTTCAATACATTTTTGGCCCGGGCAAATCCAGGAGACAATGAGTCTTCTGGCCGCAGCTATCTCACACTTCAAGCATATGTCAAGCCCTCAGATGATATATACGCTGCACTAAAAGAGCTTCGCACGGAATGTCAAACGAAAAATCGAATGGCAACGACTCTCGGCTATGGTCCACGGTTTTTGCATTCAACCGGCCAGTTGCATAAAGGCGATGGAGGTCATGGTCTATTCATTCAGATCACCGCGGATATGCCGGAAGATTGCCCTATTCCTGATCATGCAGGAGGCGAAGAGTCTTCTATCAGTTTTGGTACGCTCAAAATGGCACAAGCTTTGGGTGATCGTCAGGCACTAATCGATGGAGGTCGTAATGTTATCCGTTTTCACATCGGGAAGAACGTTGTGAGCGGACTAAGGCAACTTGCCAAGGTCTTGGCATGATAAAAGCATTTATCTTCGACCTTGATGGCACATTGGTTCAAAATGATTCCTAAACCCCAAATCACTGTTAATGATACCCCAATCGATCTGGCAAGGACAGCGGCCGATATATTTAGCATGAGGGCAAATGAATGTGTTGCAAGGAAAGGGCAGTTTTTTGTGGCAATTTCCGGGGGCACAACACCAAGATTATTTCACAGAATGTTGGTGCAAGAACCCTATGTTTCAGAGATTCCATGGGACAAAATGCACATTTTTTGGGTGGATGAACGGTGCGTTCCTGAAAATGATGCGGCAAGCAATTATGGCGCATCCAAGAAGGACTTTCTCAACAGAGCCCCAATTTCTAAAACTCAGGCCTATCCCATGCCAGGCAGGCTGTCTCCTGAAGACGGCGCCCGAAAATACCAGAAAGCACTCATGGAATTTTTTGACCTGAAATATGGCCAGTTCCCGATATTTGATCTAATATTCCTTGGCACAGGCAAGGATGGACACACGGCCTCTTTGTTCCCAGGGCAAAAGGCACTGGATGAGAGGGAAAGACTTGTAATATCTGTTAAAGGAGGCGATCCCTATGTCAGCCGTCTCACCATGACCTTCCCTGCTCTGAATCATGCGAAGAGAATTATATTCATGGTTTCAGGAAAAAATAAGGCGGATATAGTCAAAACAATCCTAGAACTTCCCAAAGCCCAGTGGCCGGCCCAAAGAATTCAATCCCTGAATGGGACTCTGACCTGGCTATTGGACAGTGAATCAGCTTCAATGCTATCAAAAGAGCACTCTCATGAAAAATATTGATAATGAACCCATCATTCTGGCCGGAGATATTGGAGGGACCAAAACAAACCTGGGACTTTTTATCCGGGGGAAGAGGCGTCCACTGCTGAAAGTAATTGAGACGTATTCCAGCCGGGGGGCACTCAAACTTGAAAACATCATTGAGCGATTTCTTGCAAGGCATCACGTCTCCATTACAAGCGCCTGCTTCGGTATTGCCGGTCCCGTGGTCAATGGACGATGCAAGACCACCAATTTGCCCTGGGATGTCTCCGAAGCTCGAATTAAAGGGCTCTTTAGGTGGGAAAAAGTCCGTTTAATCAATGACCTGACAGCGACGGCTCAGGGCATCCCCCTCTTGAACAGCCGGGAACTGGTTTATTTAAATAGAGCCAGGCCCCGAAAAGGACAGAACCTCGGGCTCATTGCCCCCGGGACAGGCCTGGGAAAGGCATTACTCATCTACCAGGAAGGTCGTTACATATCCGTTTCTTCCGAAGGAGGCCACGCCGATTTTTCCCCGAACAACGAAGATGAGGTTAAACTGTGGCAGTACCTTCATAAACGCCTTGGACATGTGAGTATAGAAAGGGTGTTGTCAGGGCCTGGTTTATTGAACATCTATTCGTGGATGAAAGACTCGGGGCGGCACAAGGAACCGGCATGGCTGGCCAGAAAAATTAAAGAGATGGATCCTGCCAGGGTCATTACTGAAGCTGCAATAAATGAGAAAAATCCCCTGTGCATTGCGGCGCTGAACATGTTTGTCTCCATCTTCGGCGCTGTTGCAGGGAATCTGGCCTTGACTGGAATGACCACCGGGGGCATCTACCTCGGAGGTGGAATCCCCCCTAAGATTTTGTTCGTATTGAAGGAAGGCCCTTTCATGAAGGCGTTTACAAACAAGGGCAGGTTTAAAGATCTTCTGGAAAAGATACCTGTTAGAGTCATCTTGAATGACAGAGCAGCCCTGCTGGGGGCTGCATTTTGTGCTCTTGAATTAGAGCAGAAGTAATAGTTCACCGCAGAGACGCTGAGTCCGCAGAGAAAAAACATTTTCTTTTCTGCTGAGAGGGCAGAAAAGAAAATAGTTTAACTCAATGTTCTTTGCGTCTCAAGAGAGCAAAGCAAACTGGCGGTGAATGCTTAAGTAGTGCCCGCCCGAAAACTGTTATTTTTCTTCCCGCTAATAGCGGGACGTCAGGCTAAAATTATAATCCTCGAAATACTCAATGTATGGATGCCTGTCCCGCTGTATTTAAGCGGGGTGGTTATAATTTTCGCCTTCCTTGATCTTGGAAAAAATTCCTAGTTTTCATTCAGACACTAAGTACAAACCTGTAACGGATACGAGAAGAAAGGAGGAGTTATGGACTTTAAAGAAGTTATTAACAGAAGACGCGCAGTCAATTTTTTTGATCCTGGGAAGCCAGTCTCTGATGAGATGTTAAGAGATCTCATAGAAATGGCAGCAAAGGTCCCTTCCAGTTTCAATCTTCAGCCATGGAGCCTTATGGTTCTCAAGGATCCTGATGAGAAAATGAAACTCAGAAAACTTGCCTGGGACCAGCCCAAAGTTAGCGAGGCACCGGTAGTCTTTATCGTGCTTGCGGACCGAGACGGATGGAAAGGAGGGCATGCATTCGTTGAGAAGAATTTCAAAGAGACGGTAAAAGCCGGAAGTATGTCCGAAGAGCAATATGATTGGTTTGTCAATGCCTGCAAGGGTCTTTATGGCGAGACTGAGGAAAAACAACAGGCCTTTGCATGTAAAAACACCGGTTTTTTCGCCATGGCCCTGATGTTTGCTGCAAAATCACTGGGGCTCGATACACACCCTATGGACGGTTTTGATCATGATGGAGTACGGAAGGCATTCAACATCCCGGAAAGCTACTGGATTCCCCTGCTATTGGCAGTAGGGTTTTTTGATGAGACCAAAAAATTGCATCCTCCCAAATGGAGAAAAACCTTTGAAGAGATAGTGGTTGGTTTCAGGAGATAAAGGAAGAGAACCCCGGTCCCAGGGCGAAATGTATGGATTTTCTATCCCAAACCATTCTTATAACTTACCTGACGGCCTGCTTTTTGCTCATGCTTTACGGACTGAACTGCCATGTGATGATTCATCTTTTCAAAAGGCGCTTCAATCAGAGAAGAAGAGATGATCAAAAGATTCTGGAGGATTTTCGTGCCCATGGGGATCCACAGAGACTGCCCTTTATAACCACTCAGATCCCGATTTATAATGAATTGAACGTGGCAGAGCGGATCATCGATGCTGTTGCTGCATTTGATTACCCCCCGGACAGATACGAAATTCAAGTCCTGGATGATTCCACGGATGAGACCCGCAAAATTGTTGCGAAGAAAGTCAAGGTCCTCAAAGACAGAGGCGTCTGCATCAGGCATATCATCCGTCCCGATCGCAAAGGGTTTAAAGCGGGCGCTCTCAGGTACGGCATGGAACGGGCAAGGGGGGAATTAATAGCCATATTTGACGCAGACTTTGTTCCCCCACGAGACTTCCTCCTGAAATCCGTGCCTTTTTTTGTCATGGATCATGGTTTAGGCCTTGTTCAGGCCCGATGGACCCATTTGAATGCGGATAAAAGCCTCATAACCAAACTTCAATCTATTGGTATCAACGGACATTTTATGGTGGAACAATCGGCCCGGAACTGGAATGAGCTTATGATGAATTTTAATGGGACGGCCGGCGTCCTTAGAAAAGAGGCCATTGAAGATGCAGGAAACTGGCAGGAGGATACGCTTACCGAAGATATGGACCTTTCCTATCGCATGCAGCTTGCAGGCTGGAGGTGTCGCTATGTCCTGGACCTGGTCGCTCCTGCCGAGATCCCGGAAGATATCAATGCCTTCAAAAACCAGCAGTTCAGATGGGCAAAAGGCTCCATTCAAACGGCCATAAAGCTTCTGCCACGTGTCTGGCGTTCCAGTTTCAGCGGTTTTTGTAAGGTCCAGGCAACGCTTCACATGACACACTATCTGATACATCCCCTTATGGCATATCTTGCCCTTCTATCGCCGATTCTTCTGCTTACGACAAAGATTGAAATTTCCGCCCCGGCCTTTATTGCCCTAATCATTGCTCTCATTGTTGCCTCAACAGGCCCATCAAGGCTCTACTTTGTAGCTGAAAGACGGACAGGTAACGGATGGACTAAGAGGCTGCTCTACCTGCCCCTGCTTATACCTTTTGGCTGCGGCCTGGCAATCAGCAATACCCGGGCCGTTATGGAGGCCGTCTTTGGTAAAAACAGTGAGTTTATTAGAACACCAAAACAGGGCAGTAAATTAAAAAAATTTTACCGCCCCCCAATAAATGCCTTATTTTTGATAGAAATTCTAATCGGCATCTGGTGCCTCTCCGGAATTCTTTTCTATGCCAAGGCCAACCTGCATTTATTACGTCCCTTCCTGTTCCTTTATGCAATCGGTTTTATCTGGGTGGGCCTTCTTTCCATCATGCATGGGAAAAGATAATCTGGTGACATCTTCACCTTTTCAAATGTTTCCCCGATCTTTTTTTTTGGGAAGTGTTGCGGGATTTCTCCTGCTGACCTTCTGCATGGCAGAGATGGGGCCCATTGGCAGATCGGTGTCTGTTTTTTCCGGCCTTTATGCGATTTCATTCATTTTCCTATGGTTTATTTTCAAGACTTTTCCCGGTGAGTGGCCGGCCTGGAAGCAATTCTTTTTTATCTTTTGCCTGGCGCTCCTATGCCGTTTGTTTTTTTTGACCTTTCCTGCCGCCTACGATATCAACCGGTATATATGGGAAGGCTATATCTATAATCAGGGCTTCAACCCTTACCTTCATGCTCCAAACGACCCGGTTCTAAGGCCCCTTGTAAATGATATCTGGCATAATATAAATCACAAAGACGCATCTGCATGTTACCCTCCGCTTGTTATGCTCCTTTTCAGTCTCTTGGCTTCCATTTCTCAAGGTCCGCTCTTTTTTAAGAGCGTCATGATACTGTTTGATCTGGCCGTAATTCCGGTTTTGTTCCTCATGGCAAGGTCCCGCGGAATAGGATCATCAAGGCTGGTTTTCTACGCCTTAAATCCCCTGGTTCTGGTGTTTATTGCCGGTGAGGGGCATCTGGACACCATCCATCTGTTTTTCACCTGTCTTTCCCTGTACTTTTTTATGGAGAAAAGGGATGAATGGGGCTTTTTGACACTGGGTTGCGCCATCATGTCAAAATATTTTGCCTTTATTTTGCTGCCCTTTCTTGTAAATAGACAAAATTGGAAGAAATGCCATATCCTGCTTATTCCCTTGCTTTTCTATCTGCCCTTTTGGGACTCGGGACTGAATCTATTTTCATCTCTCGTGCCTTTCGGCACTATAATGCATTATAATGATTCACTGACTGTTATCTTAAGGACCATATTCGGGGGAAATGCCGTCTGGGCAAGCCTTGCCCTTCTCATCATGGTTTTGGGGATTATTTTCATTATCACACATGATCCATTGCGAAGCAGTTATCTGGCCTTTGGCTGGCTGTTACTCCTGCTGTCAACTCTTCATCCATGGTACCTTCTTTTGATTACTCCTTTTCTGGTTTTCTTCCCTTCAAAGGCATGGATGTACCTTCATATCTCCGCACTGTTTATGTTTCCTGTGCTTGGCGCGGAATATCAAACAGGCGTTTTTCAGGAAATCCACTATCTCAAAATCTTTGAATACCTGCCATTCTATGGATTATTGGTCTTTAATTTTATAAAACCCGGACGGTTTTCTATCCTTACCTCTTTCCAACCTGTAGCCAATTTTTCCGTAATTATCCCCACTCTCAATGAAGAAAGGAACATTTCAGGAGTCATGGAAGCCCTGGGACAGGAAACAAACATCATTGAAACCATCGTAGTGGACGGCGGTTCGAAGGATAAGACCAGGATAATAGCCACGGACCTGGGAGCCTGTGTGATCACGGGGGAAAGGGGTCGTGGATTTCAGATCAAAAAGGGAATCGATCAATGCCACGGCGATATCATCCTGATCCTCCATGCGGACTGCCGCATCCCGCAAGGAGTTTTCAAGCGTATAAAATCAACTCTTAATGGAAATCCCCAGTATATTGGAGGTGCCTTGGGCATGAGCTACAGCTCTGAGTCACTCACAAACCGATTTTTGGCACGGCTCAATAACGGACGGGCACGATGGGCGGGTATTGCCTTTGGGGATCAGGGCCAGTTTTTCCGAAAAGAGGCACTGGGGCTTATGGGAGGGTTCCCTAATCAGATGCTCATGGAAGATGTGGAACTTTCCCTGCGGCTTAAAGAAAAAGGCCTCCTCTGCTATATTTCCAAAGGGGTCACGGTCTCTGAGAGACGGTGGGCCAAAATTGGCTTTTTCAAAAACTTCTGGCGGGTTGTCACGCTCTGTCTAACCTACCTTGTCCTGCGGCGCCTCGGACTTGGAAATGTAAAAAGAAAGGATTTTTATAATCGCTACTATGGGCGGATGTAGTTCATCATAAAGATATTCCCGAAACATCCTAACACTGGGCTAACTTTCCATTGAGCTTTTTCCAGGAATTGTATACTGTCATAGTGTCTCAGAAGCTGAGCGGCATGATGTGTCTCTATCCTTTCAGACAATACGCCCACCGCCCTGAGAGGACTGGGGGCGTGAGGTAGATATACACTTATATCCGTAGGAGGTGACCAATGGGTAAAAAGATATTAGTGGCAATTGACGATTCTGAAAATGCAATGAGGGCTGTGGACTTTATTACTAAATCCTTCACGCCTGATCACAGAATCACTCTGTTCAGTGTTATTTTAGATACCCCTGCCATATGTGATATGAATAATCCGAGTTTAACCCCTTACTTTATGGCTCAAAAAGCGGCATTCTGTTCAGTAGAAGATAAAAAAAAGGCCTTTGTAATGGAAGCTCTGCAAAAGGCTAAAGAACTTCTCCTCAAAGCGGGATTCGAAGAGAAGAATATCACTATAAAAGTGGAGGATAAAAAGAAAGGGGTGGCCAGGGGTATCATTCACGAAGCAGATTTAGGCTATGATACCATAGTATTGGGGAGAAGGGGGCTGTCCGGCATTAAAGAATTCTTTCTCGGAAGTGTCTCACAAAAAGTGCTCCAGTCAGCAAAGGCTATGTCTGTTGTGCTGGTAAATTGAATTCGTTACTCTAATCCTGATCATACTTTGCAATGAAACTCCGTAAGTTCTCAACAAATTCGGGCTGGGGCTGTATTAAGAAAATCCCCCTTTGCAAAAGGGGAAAGGTTCGGAATGCCCAGACTTATTGAGATGTTACGAAACTCCTTTGGGATTTCACTTTATTGGCCTTAGGGTCTGGAAATAAATAACTCATTGGAATTGGCGCACAGATTTAGGGCAGATTTGGTCGATCCGATTGAGCAAAACCGCAAGCGTAGTTGTACCACGTTGAGGATTTTG
>JAUUWD010000227.1 GCA_030589225.1 Desulfobacteraceae bacterium
GGCAAGCCCACATTGATCCGTATATACTCCGGAAGACCATAGCTATCCATTGAACGAACAATGACCCCTTCCCTCAACATTAGTTCGTAGGTCTTTTGTCCTCCCAGTGGCACCTTGATCAGGAAAAAGTTGGTCTGTGTGGGGATATATTTAAGCCCCATGTCTTGAATGCCATTGTATAAATAGCCCAAACCCTCCCTGACCAGCTTCAGGGTTTGTGAGACAAATGCCATGTCGTCAAGGGCCGCGTTAGCAGCCGCCTGTGCCAAAGAATTGGCGTTAAAGGGCTGTCTGACCCGGTTCATGTAATCGATGACCTCTCTTGACCCAAAACCATAGCCGATCCTGAGACCTGCAAGACCATAAAGCTTTGAAAATGTTCTCAAAACGACTAAAAGAGGCCGCTTTTCAAGCAATTTAAGGCCGTTTGCAACTGCCGGGTCTGAGACAAATTCAATGTAGGCCTCATCGAGTATCACAACGATATCTTCCGGGATATCCTCTAAAAAACAAGCCATTTGTTCTTCTGATAGAACAGAGCCCGTTGGGTTATTGGGATTATTGATGAATACCATCTTAGTCTTGGAGGTGATTGCCTTAGAGATCTCATCCAAATCGATATTGAAATTTAAAAGGGGGACTGAGATCATCTGGCCTCCAGCCCCTTTCACTATCTTTTCATAAACGAGAAATGTGGGAAAAGCCTGTATCACATGTTCTTCTGTGGATAAAAAGGTCCGAATAACCAACTCGATTAACTCATTTGAACCATTCCCCAGAATAATCTGATCAGGGGGGATACTGTATTTCTTGCTTAATTTTGACTTAAGATAGAAGCCGCTTCCATCAGGGTACCTGTGAAGGGCGCCTAATCTATCCGTGATCGCCTGGATGGCCAACGGCGAAGGTCCGAGGGGGTTTTCATTTGAGGCCAGTTTGATAGAGCCAGTTATCCCTAATTCTCTTTCAAGTTCTTCTATTGGCTTACCGGGGGGGTAAGGAACCAGATTTTCGACTCCCTCGCGGGCTAGTTTTTTCATAATTAATAAAGTTACACCCTTTCAAGTTTACGGCCTTATAGCCTAAGTCCGATAAAAAGTAAACATCAGACCTTCCTTGGCACAGATTCTTTGCAACGGACGCCTTCTCTGCCTGTTCGGAGACTGGGTACTAAGCCACGGGGGCGTTCGCCAAGCTGTGGAAGAATTTGTCTTGCGGTTTTTAAAAAGAGATCCCACGGCCATGTATTTGCAAGGTCTAAAGAGCCAATTTCAAACCGTCCCCTGTTGCCCAATATCTGTGTCAGGCTCAAATTTTAATCCTCGAAATACTCAATGTATTCCTGTGGTTAAAATTTTCGCCTTCCTTGATCTTGAACAAAATTGAACATTTTGAAACTGCCTCTAAAGGTTAAAATTAGAATTACTGCCAGATTTGGTCTTGACTTGCGTTTTTCGATCTATTAATTTTGGCATCTAACCCAGGTAACCATTTTTAATCGTTCCCATATTATGCAGAGGAGAGCCATGAACAAATCTAAATTGATAGAAAATCTTGCTCAGGCAGTGGATCTGCCCTTGCGAAAGGCAGAAGAGGTAGTCAATGCAGTTTTCGGGGACATGGAGAAGGCCCTCATCAGAGGCGAGAGGGTAGAGATCAGGGGGCTCGGCAGCTTTAAAGTAAAAAAATACGACGGTTACAAGGGTAGAAACCCCAAAACAGGGGAGGTAATTGACGTCACACCCAAGGAACTTCCCTTTTTTAAAGTGGGCAAGGAACTTAAAGAAAGAGTAGATATCAACTGAAAAGTCTTTAAAGCCCTTGGTCGTGCTAGACGGGGAGCTAGCGGTGCCCTGTAACCCGAAATCCGCTCATGCGGGGTTGAAAGTCCTTCAGGAGATCCCTGATACGAGTTGATCCTTCGTTGCCCGGGAGGTGAGATGGACCTCACGTGACAGACGCTTGCGAACCCCGTCAGATCCGGGAGGAAGCAGCGGTAAGCAAGAGAGTCTGTGTCGTGATGTGATCTATCTTTTACTCCAGGTGGCGATGACTTCTCGGTCATGGCTTAACTAAGGATGCACGGCCAAGGACTGAAAAAACCTTCCTATCCACCCTGTCAGCACTAAGTGCACAGCCAAACCGGTATTTTACTTTCCTAATCTCTGCCAACTTTACAAAACATGAAATCTGACCGCTTATGGGTGAACCCTTATCTAACCTTTTGTGGGTCCGAGAAAAGATCATATACTTCCGGTACCCGAATCTCTTCCTGAATCCACAGCTCGTTCATGGGGTTTTTACACGGCGCGGTGGTTTGAGCGAGGCACCTTATCACAGCCTGAATATCAGTTACACGGTGGGTGACGCGCCGGATAATGTAACCGTCAACCTCCATACGATTAAGGGGACCATCGGAGCCAACCACCTGATTTTTATGAACCAATCTCACGGAACTGACATTCTGGTCCTTCGCAAAAGCCAATACACACTATTCGAAAATATCCCTTCAGCCGATGCCATAATTACGAATGTACCCTTCTTCGCTCTCATGTTACAACTTGCCGATTGCCAGGGGGTTATCATCTTTGATCCAAAAAAAAATGTGGTGGCCAATATTCACTGTGGTTGGCGGGGTAATGTCCAGAACATCCTTGAACGAGTTGTAATCCGGATGAAAAAGGACTTTGGTTGCATAGAATCTCATCTCCTGGCAGGTATCAGCCCCTCTCTCGGCCTCTGTTGCGCAGAGTTTGTCAGCCATAAGGAAATTTTTCCGGACGTGTTCAAACGGTTTATGGTGCGGGAAAACTACTTTGACTTATGGGCTATCAGTCGCTGGCAACTTGAAAGTGCGGGGCTGAGAGGGGGTAATATTGAAATTGCAGGGATTTGCACCCGCTGCATGTCTGAGCTTTTCTATTCCTATCGTGGTGAGGGGAAAACAGGCCGTTTCGGGGCTGTTGCCATGTTAATATAGATGGAGGCCCGCAGAAAATTAAATAAGCAAATAAGTTCTATTCATTCAATGTGTTATCTCGTTAAATGGCTTAGCCCTGCCTTTCTGGGTGTTTGGGGAAGTTATAGTTGGCAAGTCCTTGCCCTATTCTTCAAACATCTGGCGCCAGTATCCGATTCAACCGGATGCTATCTGCCATACCTTTGATAAAAAAAGCCGCGTTCCTGTTTTACTGCTTTGATTTTTTTATCCGCTTCGAGAACATCCAGGTATTTATTGAGTTCATTTGCATGTAGACCCAGGAACTGAGACAGGTCTTGTAAGGTACAGGGACGTCTTTCTATGGTTTCCAGAATGGCTGATTCCACATCTGTCCGGTAGGAAAGAAGTTCTTTGCGCTCCTGCGCCTTGGCAATGATCTCAGCATTTCCGAACTGCCAGAAATCCAGGACGTATTCCAATTCCTTCCAGGTAGCTGCATGGATAGTGGGTACCGTTCCCGGCCTGTCCAATGTATTAAGCTGAATACGATCTGGTTCGATTTTCTCTATAGCACGCTTCAGGGCTGTTAATTCTTGTTCTGTATCATTAATGCCAGGCACTATGAATACTTCCAGCCATATTTGCCCGCTGTAATCCTTTCGAAATTGGACCAACCCTCTAATAATGGTATCTATTTTTAATTGGGGATGAGGCTGGTTAATCTTTCTGAATACTTTTTCAGTAGCAGCATCTAATGACGGTATAACTACCGTGGCATCTCTAATATCGTCACACGCCTGCTTTTGGAAAAGTAATGTTCCGTTTGTCAGCACAGCCATGGGAATATCCGAGGTCTGATTTTTTATGAAATGCACCACATCGCCGATCCTAGAATTTAAGGTAGGTTCTCCAGAGCCGGAAAAGGTCACGTAATCTGGCCTTGGGTTATGAGAAAGATAATGAGTTAATTCCTCTTTCACTGCTTCGAATGGCACATATTCTTTGCGCTCTAAAGCAAGATTGGTTGTACGACCACATTCACAGTACATACAATTTAGCGTGCAGGTTTTCATTGGGACTAAATCGACACCAAGAGAAATTCCCAGGCGTCGAGAAGGCACAGGGCCAAATAAATAATTATACATAATTACCCCATGAATCTTTAGAATGTGCTAATAATGCAAATGAATGAAACCAGAGTCAATGGATATTTGGGAAAAGGCATTACAAATAACGAAATCCTTACATCAGGCATGGATGTGTTTGATGGGACACCG
>JAUUWD010000087.1 GCA_030589225.1 Desulfobacteraceae bacterium
GAAATACGAAACAATATCGAAATGCAAATTTTCAAAATTCTAAACAAAAACGTCATGATACGACCATTTCTCGTTTTGGTCATTCATATTTTTGTCATTTGTATTTGTTTCGAGTTTTGATATTCGAATTTCGTATTTCCCCTTCACCCACAGATGGGTGAAACGTATGAATTTATACGAATATTTCAGGTTGCCATTTTAAGGAACTAAACTTTTGAGACGGGGCATTAGTCTGGTGAAAACCAATACGAAAGTCAAGACCAATTTGTCCCGACTTAAGGCCTTATACTCTCACACCGCCTTTGCGTTAATGGGCCCTAAATAAAAAATGGGAAACAAAAAGGAAGCGGATAAGGCCCTGACGAAAGGCTCTGGAAGGGCCAAAACTCAGAGCTTATTATCACGGACAGGCAATGAGCAGATATCCCAATCCCAAGAGTGGAATGGTAAGTCAAAAAGAGGGTTATTTCAAGAGTGAAGATTTCCGGATAAAATCTGTAATTATTTGATATTTCATGTTTTATCCTGTAATCTTGTAAGTTCTCAAAAAGTTCGGGTATCAAGTTTGGAGGCGGACCTTTCCTTTTAGGTAAAATGGTAATACGTGGAGCAAATTTTTTCTCAAGCAAGTGAATATATTGATCATCAGGGTGAGTTTGCATGATGAAGAATGAGATCCTGTAAAGGAGGAATTTCCTGGCTTTTGGAAAGACGATCCAGGAGGTAGTCCCAAAAGGAGACGCCCAATTTACGACATGTTTTCTTTAAACTGGTAAAAGTGTCCCGACAACGTCGTCCCAGTTCACTGCGGGTGCTGCCACTGACTTTTCTCCTTTTGACATACTCACGAATATCGTTTTCGCTCAAATTATTATGCAAGGGAATTTCAGGTCTCTCTAAAACCAGCAGCAGTTCGGCTTTATTCTCATATAAGCGCTTTAGTGCCAAGTTTAGCATTTGATAATCGGTTGTCTGTGTAAAGATTTCATCGAACCTGTCTTCCGATTGAGCTTTTTTCGTTTCGTCCGGGGAAGTCTTATAAACCTTGAGATCTTTGTAGAAGTCCCATATTTGTTTTTGCACATTTTCAAGCGTTTTGCGTTTTTCGTCATTTGGAGTGATCAACTTATTGATAGTACGTTCTGCATGAACCCAACAGAGGGCATGATTGAGGATATTAAACTGTCCTGCATCATCACTGAGGATAACCAGGCTTTTGGGCAGACCGTGATGGAGCACACTGCCCAGAAGGGCACCCTCTGTGGCTATTTTGATATGTCTATGATTGATAATCTCCAACTCTTGCAAATGGGCCTCCCATTCAGAGAGGTCAGCAAATTGCTTTTTACAATGATTGTCAAGCAGATGAAGTATGGATTTTGCAAGACGTTGGTTATTCATATATTCCAGGGCATCTTCATTGATCACATAGTCCATCTGCCCTGCGCGAAGGAGTTCAAGAAAATTGATCCGGCTTTTACTGTTCGTACTCTGAAACCAAGCAAATAATTCATTGCCAATATGTGTACAGTAGCCGTTTTTTCCATCATGGCGAGCCCCGGTATCGTCAACATTAATGTAATCAGAGACTTTCAGTCCCACTGAGAGAATGTCATCTTTTTCTTTGTGAAAGACATTTTTGTCTTCGGTAAGGATTCGGTTGAGTTGTCCTGCAGAAATATCCACTCGCCATTCCCATAGTTGTTCCAGGAGAAGTGGTTGAGTGACATGGCAGTGAAAGTATTGATATAAAATAAATCTTTTAAGTTCTAAACTAAAATGGCCCTGGATTTCCGGCGGTAATTGGCCAACTATATAGTCTCCATTAGGGGTTTGCCAACGTTCCAGCAGGTAGCAAACATTATACGGTAAAATATTAACACCTTGGACAGTGTATGGTTGATATCCCTTGAAGGTCGAATTTGTTGGAATCGATTCAGGTGGAACCGTAATCTCTTTGTGAATGATTAGATCGGCTGTTTTGCTTCTCTTATTAGAGCCAGGCCGCTTCCCTGAAGGATCTTTCTTTTTCTGACCTTTAGGGTCCTTTTCCAGTTTGCTGGGTCGAATTTTGGGTTTTGGTTTTTGGCCCTTGAGACGTGCAATTTCGTCTTTTAGTTGCTGGATTTCTTCGCCCTGTAGCTGGATGGATACAGATTGTTGATCGATAATTTCCAGTAATTGGGAAATGATCAGGGTGTTTTCTTCTTTGGGAATTTTGGGTATTTGTACTTTTGGTATTCTCATGCATTATGTTCATAGCACCTAAAATCCTTTTTGTCTACTTTTTTATCGTTTTTACCCGAACTTTTTGAGAACTTACATGAAGTAGAAAAGGTAAGGAGAGCTGCGTGGGAGCAGCAGGAGTCCGAACGGGAAAAAGAGGCCATTCTCAACAGCCTGGTAGAGCATGTCATACATGAAGACAAGGAAATGAAGGTTCTATGGGCCAACCGGGCTGCCTGTGAATCAGCGGGTCTGACGCGTGAGCAAGTGATTGGGCGCCACTGCTATGAGATATGGCTACAGAGAAGTGATCCCTGTCCGGACTGTCCGATCGTAAAAGCCATGGAAACGTGCAAACCGCAAGAGATAGTGAAATATACATCTGACGGCAGGGCATGGTTTATTCGGGGCTATCCAGTGCGAGATGCAAATGGCAACATTATAGGTGCGATAGAGACTACATTGGAGATCACTGAACGCAAGCGGGCAGAGGAGGCACTGCGGGAGAGTGAGGAAAAATACCGCAACCTTGTTGAGCGGGCAAATGACGGTATTGCAATTATTCAGGATACCCTGATCAAATATATCAACCCTCGTTTAGCAGAGATATGTGGCTACACCTTTGATGAAGTTGCTGGGAAACCGTTTAGCGATTACATCTATCCCGATGAGATACCCAAAGTCGTTGATCACTATCAACGGCGCTTAGCGGGCGAGGAAATACCCTCAATCTACGAAACGGCACTCAGACACAGGAATGGCAGTAAGATAGATATTGAGTTCAACGCGAGTGTGATTACATATCAGGAAAAACCAACCGGATTCGTGATCGTTCGCGACTTGACTGAACGAAAACACCTCGAAACCCAACTCCAACAAGCCCGTAAGATGGAAGCTATTGGAACCTTAGCAGGTGGCATTGCTCACGACTTCAACAATCTCCTTATGGGTATACTGGGATCTACCTCTTTAATGCTTTTTAATATTGAATCTAACCATCCCCATTATGAAGGCTTGAAGAACATCGAACAGCATGTCCAAAGTGGAGCAGATCTCACCAAACAGCTCTTAGGTTTTGCAAGGGGAGGTAGATATGAGGTCAAATCGATTGATCTGAACAAGCTTATAAAGAAGACCTCAGAGATGTTTGGTCGCACCAAAAAAGAGATTAGAATTTACACAAAATATCAGAAAAATATCTGGCCGGTAGAGGCAGACCAAAGCCAGATTGAGCAGGTGATCTTAAACCTCTATGTCAATGCCTGGCAGGCCATGCCCGGTGGTGGTGATCTCTATCTTCAGAGCGAAAATGTCTCCCTTGATGAAGGCCATGTCAAACCATTAAGCATTGAGCCTGGAAGATACGTAAAGCTATCTATCACCGATACCGGAGCTGGCATGGATGAGGCAACCAGGCAGAGGATATTCGACCCATTCTTTACCACCAAGGAAATGGGGAGAGGGACAGGGTTAGGGTTGGCCTCTGTGTATGGTATCATTAAAAATCATGGTGGCATTATAGATGTTAACAGTAGAAAGGGCGAAGGTGCTACCTTTACCATTTACATGCCAGCTTCGGATAAGGAGATAGTAGAGGAAAAGGGGGTGTCTGGCGAGACCTTAAAAGGTACGGGGACGGTTCTTCTGGTGGATGATGAGGATAGAATTGTTGATATTGGGGAAAAGATCCTAAAAATTATGGGGTACAAGGTCTTAGTAGCGAGGAGTGGGAAAGAGGCCATAGAACTTTACAAGAAGAACCAGGCCAGGATTGACATAGTGGTTCTTGATATGATCATGCCGGAAATAGGTGGCGGAGAGGCTTATGACAGATTGAAGGAGATCAATCCTCATGTCAGGGTCCTTCTTTCAAGTGGATATAGCATAAATGGCGAGGCAACCGAGATATTGGAGCGTGGTTGCAATGGCTTTGTTCAGAAGCCGTTTAGCATGAAGGAGTTGTCACGAAGGATAAGAGATATTTTGGACAAATAAAAAATTTTTATGGGGAGATATGATGAAAGCAATTAGAGTCCATGAATTTGGTGATCCGGAGGTCATGCAGGTTGAGGAAGTGCCTGATCCAAGGCCAGGGCCTGGACAGGTTGTAGTAAAGATAAGGTCTATCGGGATCAATCCGGTCGATACGTATATTCGGTCGGGAATTTACCACATTAAACCCCAATTGCCTTACACTCCGGGAAATGATGCAGCCGGTATTATTGAATCCATTGGGGAAGGAGTAAATCACGTATCAATTGGTGACAGTGTATACACTGCCGGGTCAATCAGCGGCACTTATGCTGAGCAGGCTCTGTGTGATGCGGTTAAGGTGCATACCCTGCCGGAAAAGACCTCTTTTGCACAGGGCGCCGGGATCAACACTCCATATTCGGCTTCATATCATGCTCTATTTCACCGCGCCAAGGCCATTCCGGGTGAAGTCGTTCTTATTCATGGCGCCACAGGCGGCGTTGGTGTTGCTGCGGTTCAGTGGGCCCGCGGTGCAGGATTGACAATCATCGCCACTGGTGGCACTGAAGAGGGGCGGCGGATGTTGGCTGAACAGGGTGCCCATCATGTGCTCGACCACAAGTCTCCGAACCATCAGGAGGAAGCGCTCACGCTGACCAGTGGTCATGGCGTGGATGTCATTCTGGAGATGCTTGCCAATATCAACCTGGGAAATGACCTTAAGATATTGGCAAAGGATGGACGCGTTGTCATAATTGGTAGTCGTGGTCCTGTAGAGAGCAATCCCCGTGATGCCATGGGGCGCAACGCAAGCATTTTAGGTATGCTGGTTACGGCCGCTTCTGAACGCGAGATCTTCAGTATTCATGCGGCAATAAGGGCCGGTTTGGAGAAAGACATCTTACGGCCGGTAGTTGGTCGGGAACTGACACTGGCTGAGGCTTCGCTCGCTCATCGTTTACTTATGGAATCCAGCGCGTACGGAAAAATCGTATTGATTCCTTGAGGTGGTATACTTGATGGCCGTTTCAACAGAAAAACCTTCATGGTTGAGGCGCAGAATTCCAGTGCCTGGCCGTAACGCAACAGTGGTGGCTGCTGTTAAAGACAGGGGCCTCCACACTGTCTGCGAGGAGGCCCATTGCCCCAACCAGATGGAGTGCTTCAGCCGGGGTACAGCCACTTTCCTTCTCCTAGGACCGAGCTGCACCAGGCGTTGCACCTTCTGCGCTGTGAATAAGTCAAGCGTTCATCCGCCGGATTCCGGCGAGCCGCTTCGCACCGCCCAGGCAGTGGCCCAGATGGAGTTAAACTTCTGCGTAGTGACCATGGTAACCAGAGATGATCTCCCGGATGGTGGGGCCACACATGTTGCTCGTACAATAAAGGCCATACGCAAAGAGTGCCCAGGTGTTGGGATTGAAGTCCTTATTTCTGACTTTGCTGGCAACTGGGAGGCGCTCGAAACGGTACTTGCCACGAAACCGGAAGTGCTTAATCACAACCTGGAAACTATGCTCAGGTTGTACCCTCGGGTACGCCCTCAGGCCGATTACCGACGCTCGTTGGAACTCCTTGCACGGGCTGCGGCACACATGCCGCCCATGGTTATCAAATCCGGCCTGATGCTGGGCTTGGGCGAAAAAAAGAATGAGGTCCTTCAGGCTATGGATGACCTGCGGAACTCGGGCTGCCGCCTGCTCACCTTGGGACAATACCTGGCCCCTTCCGACCAACACCATCCCATCGTCCGCTATGTCCCGCCCGAGGAGTTTGATGAATACCAAGGAGAGGCCCTTTCACGCGGATTTTCCGGGGTTGCCAGCGCCCCTCTGGTCCGGAGCTCCTACCAGGCCGACCAACTCTACAAGACAGCTCGCAATAAGCTTCCGATTTAATAGCCACTGGCAAGGTATAGGAATTTTCTTAATTCGTTCATTGGAACAGGTCTATTAATTTCATTCCCGTGTCCATCATCAATCATATATTCAATATACGTTTCAATAGCGCGCCTTAAATTATCAAGTGCCTCTTTTTTCGTTCTTCCACATGAAGCCACATCCAATTCCACACATAAAGAGGCATATTGATTTCAGTTTTTTTACCTACCGATAGGTAGGTTTTTCTTGACTATCAGGAAACTCTGCGATAAAATTGCCATGTCTTTCGTCTTTAGAATATAGGTTCGTTTATGAAACAAAGTAAGAAGAAGATCAACGGAAATAATGCAAGGGAAAGGCTGCTGGAGGCAGGGACAGCACTTTTTGCCGAAAGGGGCTATACTGGTACTTTTATAAGAGAAATTGTGGCCCGGGCCGGTGTGACCAAACCGGTCCTTTACTATTATTTTAAAAGCAAAGAGGGAATGTTTTACACAATTTTGGACGGCGCCGCCGAGCAGCAGGAGGTCATATTGGCCGAAGCCCTTGAAGCCCCTGGCATGGTGCTGGACCGGCTTATTTTTCTCTATCGCCGCATTTATGAGGGCCTGATAGAGAATCAAAACCTGTTTAAGATGATTCATAACCTGGTCTTTGGTCCTCGTCAGGGAACACCCGATTATGACATTGAGCAATATCACCGTCGCATGGTTGATGCAATAAAGACGATTTATTTAGAAGGGCTC
>JAUUWD010000056.1 GCA_030589225.1 Desulfobacteraceae bacterium
TCGAGGAGATGTCACTTTCCTGATGAACAATCTCTGCGGAAAGTACAGATATACCAAGCAGGGCTCAAAAGAAATCTGCATATACGTCATTGACAATGATCTGGCCAAGAACTTTGTGACTCCTTAGAAAACAGCAACCCCTAACTCAAAGCCAGGAAGGTATTGGGATCAAGACGGACGCCATTATCAACGATCGCAGGGTTATCGTGGTCTTTTAAAAGATTCAGGAAAACACCTGATGTTCCGGGCTTCAACTCGATAATGATGCTGAAGAGGTCATCGAACTGTTGGCACGGATGAGGTATGCCTCTTTCATTGACCTCAGTAATATGCCTGTGGGAAAGGGCCGAAAACCATACCTCTGCGTCGAATTCCTTTGCAATATCCTTAAAGCCTTCGAACAAAGTCCTTTCCGCCCTTTCAAAATCAAGGCCATCTACAATAAGCGTATCAGGTCTGAACTCGAGATTTTCTGCCAGGTTCTTGAGACTGATACGGAGACGCTCTGTCTCAAAGCTCTGTTTTAAGTAGGCAAGAATCATTCTGTTCCTGTCAATAAGTAACCGGATCTCAGATTCATCAGCAATATTTAGGGCCTTGACAAGATCATAATACATGACGTTGTAATAAGATGTGACCTTTTCAGGACCCTCTTCTAAGGAAATGTGAACCAGTTTCTCCTGACGAAAAATCCTGTCAAAAGCAATATGGATCAGACAGGCAGTCTTGCCCACCCCGGCCCTGGCGATAAGTACGCCTAGATTTCCAGGGCCTAAACTTTTTCGTGAAGACTTCTCCAGGACCTTCAGCGGACTTACTGAAATAAAATCCTTCATGATTTCTTTTCTCCTTTTGATCGTTTCTCAGCACTTGACTTTAGCTCTTTTGCTATGGATTCAGGGACCTTTGCATACCTTGAAAACTCCATGGTGAATTCTGCCTTCCCCTGGGTAAGGGATCTCAGCACTGTGGCGTAACCAAACATCTCCGCCAACGGTACTTCGGCTTCGACGATGGTAAATGTACCGTCTTCCGTAGAACTTGTGATAAGCCCCCTTCGCTGATTAATGGAAGACAGCACACTTCCCTGATACTCAGAAGGTGACTCGACCGATACTTTCATAATGGGCTCAAGAATAACCGGTTTGGCTTTCATATAGGCTTGCCTGAAGGCCCCGATGGCCGCCTGCCTAAAGGCCCTCTCCGATGAGTCCACGCTGTGAGACTGACCATCGTTCACAGTTACCCTCATCCCAAGAACCGGAAATCCCAGAGCTTGCCCCTTTGTGAGACAGGACTGGAACCCCTTGTCAACAGCAGGCAGGAATTCTGTTGGGATAACACCCCCTTTAACCTGGCTGACAAATTCATAGACCCCCTCATCTGAAGGTTCCATGAATCCTGCAACCCGCCCATATTGACCAGAACCACCTGTTTGCTTTTTATGGATATAATCAAAGGATATTCTCCGGGTAATGGCCTCCCGATATGCCACCTGGGGATTTCCAGTCTCCACCTCAGCGCTAAATTCCCGTCTCATCCGCTCCACATACACATCGAGATGGAGCTCCCCCATACCGGAAACAATTGTTTCACCAGACTCCTGATCCACATGGGATCTGAAGGTAGGATCTTCTTTTACAAACCGGTTCAATGCCCTGGACATATTGTTTTGAGCTTTATGATCCTTTGGGTTAATGGCCAGCGAAATAACTGGTTCAGGCACAAACATTGACGACATGCTGTAATGCAAGCGCCCATCCGTAAAGGTATCGCCTGAATTACAATCCACGCCGAAAAGTGCGACAATATCTCCTGCATAGGCCCTGGTCAGATCCTCCATTTGACCTGCATGCATCCGAACCAGCCTTCCCACTTTGAGCTTTCTTCGTGTCCTTGTGATGATAAGATTGTCACCCTTGCCAATGGAGCCTTGATATATCCTGAGATACGTCAACTGTCCGTATGGGGTAACTTCAAGTTTAAAGGCCAATGCGACTACCGGCATCTCCGGATCAGTTTTAAGAGATACTTCTTTTTCATCCTGACCCAGATCAAGGGACATATTTTCCACCTCATCAGGTGCGGGGAGGTATTGGTTTACAGCATCCAGTACAAGCTGAACACCCACATTTTTGTATGCCGATCCTATAAAAACAGGTGTCAGCTTTCTGGAAAGCGTGCCCTCTCTCACTGCTTGACAAATCAAATCATCACTTACCCTGTCTTCGAGTATAGCCTCCATCAGGTCATCTGAAAACATGGATGCAGCATCCAGCAGCTCTTCTCTTTGAGCCTGGGCCTGCTCAAGGATCTCGGCAGGGATTTCTCCCGTTCTAACCTCCTCCCCATTGACTCCTTCGAAATACAGCGCCTTCATTGAAACCAGATCCACAACTCCGGAGAACTTGTCTTCCAGGCCGATGGGTATCTGCATGAGAACGGCGTTATGGTTCAATTTCCGGCGTAACTGCTCAACGACCTTATAGGGGTCAGCCCCGGATCGATCACATTTGTTGATAAATGCGATCCGCGGAACCTTGTACCTATTCATCTGCCGATCCACTGTTATGGACTGTGATTGAACACCACCCACGGCACAAAGTATCAGAATGGCCCCGTCCATAACCCTGAGTGCACGTTCCACTTCAATAGTAAAATCCACATGTCCGGGGGTATCGATAATGTTTATTCTGTATCCCTTCCACTCACAATGGGTAGCAGCCGAGGCGATAGTTATTCCCCTCTCTCTTTCCAGTTCCATGGAATCCATGGTGGCCCCAACCCCGTCTTTGCCCTTGACCTCGTGAATGGCAAAAATGCGTTTGGTGTAGAAGAGGATTCTTTCCGTCAGCGTAGTCTTGCCTGAATCAATGTGGGCACTGATACCTATATTTCTCAACTTGTTAATGTCATTAACCATCAAAAACTCCAAATATCAAAATGAAAAAAAGAGGATTCATAAAAACAAACCCTCTTTTATGTAATACAGAATTATTTAAAATATCACAACTTCAAAACAGAAACACCCAGGGAAACGTCAAAGTAGAATGTAACTTGGCCAAATAGATATATTTTCAAGACGACTAAATCCGAAATCCGAATATCGAAATACGAAACAATATCAAAATTCTAATATCAAATGACCAAAACATTTCGGGAACTTATACAAAATTTACAGGATATTGACATGTTTTGTATTTGGGATTTATGTCATTAGTATTTGTTTCGGATTTCGGATTTCGAGCTTCGAATTTTATAAAATCAAATAAGCAAATAAACTCTATTCATTCAACGTGTTATCTCTTTAAATGACTTAACCCTGCAGAAACACCTTTTAACCTTCTTTTAATTGTTCTTTAAGCGCATCAGCGACCTTAAAGAGGTCATCCACAACACCATAGTCAGCAACCCTGAATATGGGGGCCTTCTTGTCTTTGTTGATGGCAATCACTGTGCCTGCACCGGTAATTCCTGCCAGGTGCTGAAATGCACCACTAATACCAAAGGCAAGATAGACCTTTGGTTTGACAGACTTGCCTGATGTGCCTACCTGGTAGTACTTGGGCAGCCAGTTTTTGTCTACAACGGGCCGGGAACAGGCCAGCACCCCTCCCATACGCTCTGCCAATTCCTTCATAGCCTGGACATTCTCTGCTTCTCCTATACCCCTTCCAACGGATACCAACAGGTCTGCCTGCGTTATGTCTACATCTCCTGCTCCACTGTCTATAAATTCTATGAATTTCTTACGCATCTCAGGTAGATCCCCTGGAAGATCCTTTTTGATCACCCCGCCATTCTTCTCTTCTATTGTCTCGGGCGGCTGAAATGAACCAGGCCTTACCGTTACTATATATCCATCAGATTCCTTAAAAGACATCTTTGAAAAGACCTTCCCACTGTATATCTGACGAATCACCTTGGGATGGCCATCCTCTATCAGGATATCCACACAGTCCGTCGCAAGGGGATATCCGGTCTTGATTGAAAGTGAAGGCGCAAGATCCATACCCCATGAACTGTGCCCTATTAGCGTTATAAAGGGACGGGTCTCCTCAATAAGACCATTTAATACCTCTTTGTACAGATCAGCACTAAAATTCTTTAGTCGATCATCTTCATAATAAATCACATTGTCAGATCTTTTTGCAACCTCATCTATAAACTGCTCTTCCTTGCCTCCCAGAACTACTGCTGTCAGTGTATGAGAAAATTCCTTACATAATTCACCAGCCTTAAAGAGCATCTCAAATGTGATGTCCCTTACCTCTCCTTGTCTGTGCTCAACAACAACCAGTATCTCGCCCATTTATACACTCACCCCCTTTTCCTTTAGAATTCGTAGTATCGCTTCCGCTACATTAGATGGGTCTCCTTCTATCATCTCCGCTCCCTCAGTCTCTGGTGGAAGGAAATATTCCTCTATTATCGTCTGCCGAACAAGCTCTTCATCACTAAGGCCTATGTCCTCTACCTTTACCACATTGAGCTCTTTCTTGCCTGCCTTCCTAATTCCCATAATAGATACATATCTGGGCTCATTTATCCCGGTCTGGATGCTCAACAGGGCCGGAAGCTTGATCTTTGATACTTCATCCAGCCCCCCCTCCAGCTCCACATTTATAGTCGCCTCGCTTCCCTCAGCCTCAAAACCGGTCACTACCGCTGAATGGGCAAGACCAAGTTTTTCAGCTAACATGATCCCTACCATGCCAAAATTATCATCATCAGCCTGAACCCCTGTGAGCACGAGATCATATTCAAGCCCCTTTATCACCTGGGCAAGGATGTTTGAAATTAGAAAACCATCTAACTCCAGTTCCCCTGGTTCAATCCTTATGGCCTTGTCAGCTCCCATAGCAAGAGCACGCCTCAGGACATCTTCATCGTCTTCATCCCCTACTGTTATGACAGTAACCGTGCCACCAAGCTTCTCTTTAAGAATAACCGATTCCTCAATTGCATAGTTGTCCCAGTCATTTACCACATAGGCCAGGGCATCCTTCTTGATGTCCTTGCCACTATCGTCAATCTCTAAATCAACCTCCTGCGTCATGGGAATCCTCTTTACACATATTATTATGTCCATCTATTACTCCTCCCGTGATGTTGCTGCATTTATCTCTTTGTCAAATGATAGCTTGCAGTAGGGATAACACTATCCGCAATTTCTCTTCTCAGGTCAATACAATTTATCGGTGTATAGCGAGCCAATTTTTTTAGCGCCATTAACTGGGTCTTGAGTTCTTCTCCTTCAGATATGGCTGCAAAAATCTGTTTTGCCATCAGGTCTATCTTGGGGAATACATCGTTTATAACGAATAAAAAAGAGGGTCTGCAACAACAGGCCCTCTTTTCCTTATACACAAATAGTGAATGTTTTAGAAGGGATATGATTCCAGTTCAATAACCCTGTCGGCAACAGCCCTCTTAAGGGAAACAGTATCAATGGGCTGGTAACGTGCCAGTTTTTTTACTCCTGCAAGTTGGGTACGAAGCATATCGCCTTCTTCCACATAGGCCAGAATCTGCTTGGCCCATGTTTCAATCTTGGGGATATTCTCATCAACATACACCTTTACCGCAGCAATCTGGTATTTTGCCTTTTCTTCACCCTCTTTTGAAATCATTTTGAGTGTTCTTAAAAGACCGCTTTCCATTGCAAATATTTCGATCACAATGTCTGCGATCTTTGCCATGACCTCCTGTTCCTTTGCCAGATCCTGCTGGAATTTCTGGGCAGACACCCCAGCAACCATAAGGGCGATTTTCTTACTCATCTTAACGATGTGTTCCTGAAGTGCGAGGGGAGTATCAGGCAGCTGCACCGACAGGGGCGAATAGCTCATTAGCTCCCCGGCAATTGCCTTGGCGGCCGGGAACAAGTTCAGGCGGCCTTGCATGGCCCTTCGCATCATGGTACCAGGCACCAGCATTCTGTTGATCTCATTTGTCCCTTCCCAGATCTTGTTAATTCTGGAGTCACGGTAATATCGTTCCGCCGGATACTCGGAACAGAACCCATATCCTCCCAAAATCTGCACATATTCATCAACACAGTAATCGAGGATCTCCGAGCCATACACCTTGGTTATGGAACATTCAGCAGCATATTCCTCAATAGCCTTGGCATTTTCAGCACCACTCTTCTTGTCCTCATCGTCCAATGTACCCAGTTTATCGTCAAACATGCCTGCGAGACGATACATCATGCTGTCGCTCATATAGGTGCGGATCGCCATGTCAGCCAGTTTGGTCTTGATCATGCCAAAGGAGCTGATAGGAACTTTAAATTGGGTACGGCCATTGGCGTACTTAACAGAATTTGTCACGCATATCTTGCATCCCCCCACCGCACCAGCGCCTAATTTCCACCTACCGATGTTCAATATATTAAATGCGATCTTATGCCCTTTGCCGATTTCAAAAAGGACATTCTCAACCGGTACCTTGGCGTCTTCCAGGATCACCGGACGGGTTGAAGACCCATGCACTCCCATTTTTTTCTCTTCTGCACCCGTGGAAACGCCGGGAAAATCTTTTTCCACAATAAAACCGGTGAATTTTTCTCCGTCCACCTTGGCATACACAATAAAGCTGCTGGCCCAACCTGCGTTGGTAATAAACATCTTCTCCCCGTTCAGGATATAGTATTTTCCGTCATCGGAAAGCACGGCTTTTGTCTTGGCATTCAGGGCATCTGAGCCTGCACCCGATTCAGTCAGGCAGTATGCACCACACCACTCGCCAGATGCCAGTTTGGGCAGATACTTTTTCTTCTGTTCCTCAGTTCCAAAATACACGATCGGAAGACTTCCAATCCCAGTATGGGCCCCATGAACCACGGCAAAGGAACCAGCAGGTGCTATAGCCTCGGTCACAACCGTTGTGCTGACCTTGTCCAGCCCCAACCCGCCGTATTCCTCGGGGACATCCGTTCCAAGGAGCCCCAGTTCTCCTGCCTTGGCAAGAATATCCAGGGTCAGATCATGATCCTTTTCCTCAAGCTTATCAATATTAGGTTCAACCTCTTTGGTCACAAAATCCCTGGCGGTTTCATAGATCATCTTGTGTTCATCCGTGAAATCTTCGGGCGTAAACACATCATCAGGGGCCGCATCTGTGATCAAAAACTCCCCACCTGAAAAAATCTTCCTATCAGCCATTTTTTCACTCCTTTTTCGATTTTCGATTAATGATATTTTTCAATTGGCAATAGTCAATCCGTTAGTAGTCCTCTATTTCAAAGATGCCTGCTGCACCCATCCCGAAGCCGATACACATGGATACCAGGCCCCAGCGAAGTTTTCTCTCCTGCATTTCATATATCAGTTGTGTGGTCAGTTTGGCGCCAGTACAGCCCAGGGGATGGCCCAGTGCAACAGCCCCTCCATTCACGTTGGTTATCTCTTCATTTATCCCCAGTTCCTTTATACAGTAAATGGCCTGGGCCGCAAAGGCCTCGTTGAGTTCAATCAACTCTATCTGATCAAGGCTCATGCCGGCAATCTTGAGTACTTTGGGAATTGCCACAGATGGACCCACACCCATGTATTCCGGTTCACAGCCCTCAACAGCATGGAAACGAAAGGTGGCCATTGGTTTCAGGCCAAGCTCCTTGGCCTTTTCCTTGGACATGAGCACGACCCCTGCTGCCGCATCACTCGTCTGGGATGAGTTACCAGCCGTTACTGTTCCATTTGGTTTAAAGGCCGGGGGAATCTTTGAGATACTCTCCTTGGTAGTTCCGGGACGCATGCCTTCATCAGTGTCGAAAATGAACTCTTCATATTCAAAGTGCCCGTTTGGCAGTTGCTTTTGCCGCTTTATGGTCAAAGGAACAATCTGGCTCTTAAATCGACCTGCTCTGATGGCGGCCTCAGCCTTCTGCTGGCTCCTGGCACCGAATTCATCCTGTTCCCCCCTGCCAATACTATAGCGCTCGGCCACGTTTTCGGCGGTCAACCCCATCCCTGTAAATGCGCCCGGCCTCGTGTCTACCAACGCTGGATTGGGATACATCATGCTTCCCCCCATTGGTATCTGGCTCATGCTCTCCACACCGGCGGAAATCACAACATCAGCAAATCCGCACATGATCTTTTCAGCCGCAATGGGAATGGGCTGGAGACCTGAATAACAGAATCTATTGACCGTCATTCCGGGAACCCGATCCGGCCATCCCATGGACATTACCA
>JAUUWD010000298.1 GCA_030589225.1 Desulfobacteraceae bacterium
GTGCAGAATTTATGAGACGGGGTACTAGGGATATAGAAAACGAAAAACATTTCTTTAAACCAGCGCCCAGTACCGGATGCCAAGTACCACCTCAATTGAGTTCGACTCATTTGAGGTATCACTTCGAGGCTCACTTGACCAGTTTGAGCACTTCACGGAAACTGTTGGTTCCCGCCTTCCCCAGCAGTTCATACATTACCATTTCTGTAGATGTGATGGTCACTCCGCACTGCTGCATTCTTTGAAGGGCAACCTCTCGATTATGAGGCGAACGGGATGAGATAGCGTCACTCACCACATGCACGGTGTATTGCGAGACTGCATGCACTGCCGTCTGCGCCACACAGATATGTGCCTCTATCCCGGCGATGATCAGGGTATTCCTGTCTATCCGGCTAATCTGCTGTCTAAATACATTGGATCCAAAACAGTCAAACTCTATTTTGGTGATAGGTTGGACCCCTATCAGCTCTTTATTTATTTCAGGGAGCGTAGGTCCAAGCTTTTGTTGCTCTGTAAGCACAACCGGAATTCCAATTATGTAAGAAAACTTGATGAGCTTGGCAATGTTTTCAAGAACCATCTGTTTTTCAGAAATGACAGGAACAAGCCGTTCCTGCATATCAATTATCACAAGGAGAGAATCGTCTTTGCTGAGCAAGGAGTGTTTAGATGAATGCATATTGATTCTTCGTAAGCGTTCACAGGTTTCCCGCTAAAAGCGGGACTAAAAGCGGGATTTACGGTTACCTATGGTTTCAGGTCAAATTCGGTGAGGCGGTTGAGGAGTGTCTTATAACTTACGTGTAACAGTTTAGAGGCCTTTTTTCTGTTCCACTGGGTCTCCTTTAGTGCCCCTAAAATTGCCAGGCATTCTGCTTCAGAGACATAGGCCTTACTAACTTTTTTAAGAGAAAAATTACCGTCTCGAAAAATTTTCTGTATCTTATCATCGCCCCAGACAGGAGGCAGAGGATGATCACCCAAGCTGGACACACGCTCATTTTCGTGGCTCAGGTTTTCCAGGTTAAACTCTTCAAAAACAAAATCCCAATCCCTGATGGCAATTGCCCGCCGGATTACGTTTTCAAGCTCCCTCACATTACCCGGCCATTTGTATGCCAGAAAAAGTCTGGCGATCTTATCGGGTATGTCAAAAACCTCTTTTTTGAATTCAAAGCAGTATTTATTTATAAAGTAGTGGGTAAGCAGCGGGATATCATTCCTCCTTTCTCTTAAAGCAGGCGCGTGTATGTTTACCACGTTAAGGCGATAAAAAAGATCCTTTCTGAAAGTTCCCTCACGGACCTTTTTAGGAAGATCCGAATTTGTAGCAGCCACCACTCGCGCATCTATGATTTTGTCCAGGGTTCCCCCAAGCCTGGAAAAAGCCTTGTCCTCTAACACCTGAAGAAACTTAACCTGGAGCGAAAGAGAAAGATCGCCAATTTCATCAATAAACAGAGTTCCCCCGTTTGCCATCTCAAGGCGGCCCGGCTTGTCCTTATATGCGCCAGTGAAGGCTCCTGTCTGAAACCCAAAGACCTCGCTTTCCAGAAGCTCATCCGGCAGGGCTCCACAGTTTACCTTAACAAGTGGCCCCCCACTCCGCAGGGAATGGTAATGGATCGAGCGGGCTATGAGTTCTTTGCCGGTCCCGGTATCGCCAGTGGCCAGCACGGTGATATCCTTGTCACACACCTTTCGGATCTTTTTCCTGTTGCTCTTAATCTCCGGGCTTTGCCCTATAAGTGAAGGAAAGTCAGGCCGCAACTCGGCCTCAGCCCTGTGCTTTAGTGCATTCTCTATGGCCTTTAAAATATCGTCCGGATCGATATCCTGGCCGAGAAGATGGACCCCCTCAAAAGATGCGGTAGATTCTTCAGACAGCGAATTTTCCTCGCAGGAGGTCAATATTGGTATGGAGGGATCGATTATTCTCAGTTTATGAATGCACTTGAGGGAGGTTTCCTTGTCCAAAAAGGGCCCCAGAATGGCCAGGTCAGGATTCAATGTTTCCAGTTGAACAATAGGTTTATCCGGTGAGGCGGTGCAAGACCGGCGGAACCCCAGGTGTTTGACTTTTTTCTCCAGCCCTGCTGAAATCGAAGGGTCGGACTCAATAATGAGAATGTTCAGATCAGTTTCCATTATTCCATGTATGAGCCAGAAGCTCAGCCCTCAAAGAAATATTTATATTTTCAATAAGTTGCACAATTTCCGAGATGTTTAAATTACTGCTCAAGCGCTTGAGAAAGCATCCTGCTCAATTCTTCCGTTCCACAAGGCTTGGTAAGATAGCCCTTTATTAGACTCCTGATATTGTCATCAATCCCGTCCTGGCCTGAATCTTCATAACCGGAAACAATTATGATCCTTGCATTCGGATCAGTTTTCATTATCTGTTTGATACAACTAAGGCCATCCATTTCAGGCATATTTCGGTCCATAAGTACAATATCTGGCGACCATTTGCTATAATTATCCAAAGCCTCAACAGGTCGATCAACAGAAATAGCCTTATAACCTAATCCTTTTGTTAAATTGGTTAATGCTTCAAGTGCAGGAGGGTCATCGTCAATAATAAGAACTTTTTGTCCCTTTCCCATGATTATTTTCTTTTGGGATTCAGGTCTTTGGGAGCTTTCCATTTTTCCGAAAGGTAGATAGATCGTGAATTTCGTGCCCTCCCCCTGTCTTGATGATACGGAGATAGAGCCTTTGTGCTGCTCAACAATACCATGGGTTGTGGAAAGTCCCAGTCCCGTGCCCTTACCAACATCTTTGAGTGTAAAAAAAGGATCAAACATCTGGTCCAGGGTCTCTTTATCCATACCATGTCCTGAATCCGAGACAATCGCAACGACCTTATTGTTCCTCTTTCTGGCCTCAACAAGTAATTTCCCGCCATCGGGCATGGCATCCCTGGCATTGGTGAATAAATTCAAAAATACCTGGCTCAGAAGTGAGTGATTACCCTTTACAAACAGATTCTCCCTTAAATCCAATTTAATCTCAATATTCTTATCGAATACCTTTTCTATAATCCCGTATGTTTTAGTTATAACTTCAGATAAGTCTACGTCAATGAGTTGAAGTTCCCCGCCTTTTTTGGAAAAATGTAACAGGCTGTTGACCAAATCAACGCCCTTTTCCACGGAGTCATGAATGCTTTTCGCCGTATCGCGGATTTCTGTCTTTTCATCGTACACCATTTCAAGATATTCAATATTTCCAGAGATAGCCTGCAATATATTTCTGAAGTTGTGTGCAGTCCCTCCGGCAAGAGTACCAATTGACTCCATTTTTTGGGAAACCAGAAGCTGTTCTTGCA
>JAUUWD010000008.1 GCA_030589225.1 Desulfobacteraceae bacterium
CTTAAGTTCAATAAGCTCCATGTTTTTTCTCCATCTAAATATAATGTGTCGGAAACTGAAATCAAAAGGGGTTTTCGAGGTTCGGTGTTTTTTCCTCGTCCCGCCTTCTATTGTGCATATGACATACATTAATTTTTTATACAATATATGGCATATGGCACAAAATAGATATCGACATATGGCATCTTTTTATTGCCATATGGCGTTATCATGGTGGGATAATAATGGACTGAGGAGATAAATTACCCCCCTTCCAAAAACCCATTATTCAAGTTTTATATTGAGCCAAATTGCGGAGCAAGCTGGGGCTAATTTTTAATAGAGAGAAAAACAGGGCCGCAACATGGGGAAAAGCTGAAAAGTATTCACAATGCCCTCCCTCGGGCACTAAAATCAACCCTAAAACCCTTCAATGTGCATTAGAGATAGTAACTCAGCAGATTAGCTATGAAGTCTTCTTAGATATCCGGTCTATACCGAATCCTCCAAAAGGCAGGGATATAATTTAGATTGCTATACTATATTCATCTTTGCCTCTCATGTCAAGTCCTATGTTCGCTTGTAATTACAAATTCAACTGTTTCAGGGACTGCACGACACGGTCCATATCGTCCGGCATTGGTGCTTCAAATTCCATATATCGACCTTCAACCGGGTGGATAAAGCCCAATTTCTTTGCATGGAGCATTTGTCTGTCAATGGCAGGCAGCACGCCCTTTTTGTGGAGCGGATGCCTTTTCCACCAGTTCCGGCCGTACCCGTAAACCGGATCTCCCACAACGGGGTGGCCGATGTGGGAAAGATGCACCCGGATCTGGTGGGTCCGCCCCGTCTTTATGGAGACCAGCAGCAGCGAAAAGTAACTGTGAAATACTTCCGCTTTCTGCCATAAGGTCAGTGCGCGCCTTCCTCCGGAGTGTGTAACTGACATCTGTTTTCTCTTCTTTGGGTGACGCACAATGGAAAGATCAATCTCTCCCTCATCCCCCTTTACCTGACCGTGTACGATCGCTACATACTGCTTCTTAACCATGCCGGTCTTGAACTGCCTGGCCAGGAAGGCGTGGCTCTGATCATTTTTTGCCGCTACTATCAGCCCTGATGTATCCTTGTCCAGCCTATGGACAATGCCCGGTCTAAATACACCTCCTATCCCTGAAAGGTCCCGGCAATGTCGAATGAGACCGTGTACCAATGTACCGGTAGCATGCCCGGGCCCTGGATGGACAACAACCCCGGCTGGCTTATCAACGACAATCAGGGAGCTATCCTCATGGACAATGCTGAATTCCACTGCCTCAGGTTCCAAAACCCGGGAGGGGGGAAGTGGTATTGAAACCAGGATGTGATCTCCTGCCTTCAGTCTGTAGCTTGACTTTGAAAGGGAGTTGTTCACTTTCACATACCCGTTCTTTATAAGGGCTTGTATCCTTGATCGGGTAAGATCGATTGAACGGGAAGATATATAGGTGTCTAACCGAAGATTTTGACCATTGTCAGGAATCTCGTAAGAGAACATTATATTTGATTCATGCTCCACCTTAACGAAAAAATCTCGGTAGTTCTATTATAACCTTTAGTCCCTGCCAGGTTGAAGCCATAATGAGAATTGCTTAAAAAAGCTTGACCGAAGGGAAATTTCCTTATTAATTGGCGACACCCCGCCGAAGGAAGGAGCGAAAAAAATCTCGGAGTGCTTTCATGCGAAAATTTTATCCAGTTCTTTTTCTACTTGTTCTTCACCAACTTTTTTGGCAAGAGATATTTCTTTGACCAGGAGATTTCTGGCTGTATCCAGCATCTTTCTTTCGCCAAAAGACAGGTCTTTCTCTACCTTTAAGATTAAGAGGTCTCGATAAACCTCTGCCACTTCAAAAACTGACCCGGTCTTGATCTTGTCCATGTACTCTCGATAACGCCGATTCCAGGTCTGTTTGTCAATGGGAACATCTCTCTTTTTCAGGATTGAATAAAGCTTGGGGACCTCTGTATGCTCAATGATGTCTCTTAAGCCAACATTTTCCACATTATTGGTAGGTATCATTATGATCATGCCATTATCAAGGATCCGCATGACATAGAAGTCTTGCCGGCAACCTGAGATCTCCTGGGTCTCGATCCTTTCGATCAACCCAACACCGTGAGCGGGATAAACAGCCAAGTCACCTACCTTAAACATTAAAACCCCCATACACTGAGTTCATGGATAGTTTCCGTCCACAAATAGTCGTTTTTTAATTTTCGATTGATTGTTTTCAATTGTCCACAGCCAATCGATAACTTTTACATTGCCAAAAAGAGACCTACTGTTGGCAGAATTGGCGCAATCACCAGAGAAACCACTGACATCAACTTTATGAGTATGTTCATGGCCGGACCAGAGGTGTCTTTAAATGGATCACCAACAGTATCGCCCACCACAGCGGCCTTATGGTTATCGGACCCTTTCCCGCCTAAATTACCTTCTTCTATCCATTTTTTCGCATTGTCCCAGGCACCGCCGGCATTTGCCATATAAAGGGCCAGAAAAGCTCCCATAACCGTGGCGCCCAAGAGCATGCCTCCTAAAGTTTCTTTGCCCAGGAGAAATCCAACCGCTATAGGAGTGAGTATTGTAACCAGGCCAGGGGCCACCATCTCCTTAAGGGCCGAGGTGGTTGCAATTTCAACACAGGTCTTTGAGTCCGGCTTAGCTCCTTCTTTTCCTTCCAACAATCCTGGAATTTCCCGGAACTGGCGCCGGATCTCCTCAACGATCTTGAAGGCCGCCTTACCAACGGATGTCATTGTTAATGCGGCACATATCATGGGGACCATGGCGCCGATAAAAACGCCGATCACGACCATGGGGTTCTTAATATCGATGATTTCAAGACCCGCCGCCTGGGTAAAGGCCACGAACAGGGCAAGTGCGGTCAGGGCCGCAGAACCTATGGCAAACCCTTTACCAATGGCTGCAGTGGTGTTGCCAAGGGCGTCAAGCCCATCTGTGATCTTCCTGGTCTCAGGGCCGAGGCCTGCCATCTCCGAGATGCCGCCTGCGTTATCGGCAATGGGTCCGTAAGCGTCCACGGTCATGGTTGCTCCAACCGTTGCCAGCATGCCTACTGCCGAAAGGCCTATGCCGTAGATCCCGGCTGTTTGAAACCCTACAAAAGTTGCCACGCAGATACCAAGGATCGGGAGATACGTGGATTGCATACCAAGAGCCAGGCCGGCAATAATAAGGGTCGCCGAACCGGTCTTTGATTGCTCAGCAATACGGCGGACCGGGGGACCTGAAGTGTAATACTCAGCAAGCAAACCGATTGCAATTCCACAAAGAAGACCGGAAAGGATCGCCCAGAAGGCGCCCCAGGGCATGCCGAGGGAACTTATTATGATAGCCGTAAGAATCACAAAAATAGCGGCAGCCACAAAGGTGGTATACCTCAAGGCCCCTGCCGGATTCCCGCTCTGGAAGATCTTAATAGAGAAGACGCCTACAAATGAGCTGAGTAGTCCGGCTACAACAATCAGGATCGGCGTGGCCATGAACATGAGCCTAATGTCCTTAGTCGCGATGTCTTTCAGCACAGGAAATTTGGCCAAAAACTCCGGAGTAATGCTTAGGGTGGCCGCGATGGCAATAGTTGCGATCACAGAGCCCACAAAGGACTCGAAAATGTCAGCCCCCATTCCTGCAATGTCACCAACATTATCCCCCACGTTGTCAGCAATAACCCCGGGATTCCTTGGATCATCTTCGGGAATTCCTGCCTCAACTTTGCCCACAAGGTCAGCCCCTACGTCAGCGGCCTTTGTAAATATACCGCCGCCCACACGGGCAAACAGGGCAATAGAACTTGCGCCCATGGCAAATCCGTTGATGTATTTTGCCGTCGCAGGGTCGCCCCCGTAAACCCAGAACCAGAATCCAAGGCCAATGAGGCCAAGACCTGCCACGGCCAGCCCCATGACAGAGCCTGAAAAATATGACACGTTAAGGGCCTTTGCCTGGCCGAATTTGGTTGCTGCCTCTGCTGTACGGGAATTACCCTTGGTTGCTGCGCTCATTCCAGAAAAGCCTGCCAGCATGGAACAGAAAGCACCCGTTACAAAGGCAACGGATGTTCTCCACTCACCGAGAATCAGCCCTAACACAATAAACACAACAGCTATAAAGATAATCAGGATAGAGTATTCCTTTTTTAAGAACGCCATTGCGCCATCATGGATCATTTCCTCCAGTTCCTGCATCAATGGAGTTCCATTGGGCTGTTTTTTGACATATCCATAGATCAGCCAGGCGATGATTAGACTCAGAATCCCCAAAAAAGGTGCGACAACGGTTAGTCCCTGCATTAGTTTTTCTCCTCCTCGTTTGTAAAATTTTGGTGATTTATTTTATTCATTGCCGATTCAACTCCCTCAAAAATAAACAACTGGCAAGCACGAACTGCCACCTTAAACACTCTCAGCATTATCTCACTTTCATCCCCATAAAATGGTGCGAGCACATAGTCCTCCGGGCTTTCTCCATGACGGGGTCTCCCTATTCCAATCTTTATTCGAGGGAATTCCGTACTCCCCAAATGCTCAATAATGGATGATACCCCTTTATGACCGCCTGGGCCGCCATTCCTGACGACTTTTATCCTTCCGACCGGCAGGTCAAGGTCATCGTGGACGACCAGTATCCTATTAGTGGGGAGATGGAAAAAGTCTGCACAGGCCCTGACTGCCCTTCCGCTTTGGTTCATGAATGTAACCGGCTTAAGGAGCACAATTTCTCGTCCTCGAAATTTCGTCCGGATGTTTCTTGACTGAAAGCGGCGGCTTGTCAGACGAACTCCCAGATTCCGGCTCCAAAGGTCAATTACCTGAAAACCCGTGTTGTGCCGTGTGCTTTTATATGCTGATCCGGGATTGCCGAGACCTACAATCAAGTACACTTCTTTTGAATGAACTCCCCCTAAGCCTGCGATTTTTCAGTGCTCTCAGCTTCCTTTTCTGACTCGGCTACTTCTCCTTCAGCCAGTTCTTCCTCAATTACTTCTTCTTCAGCCTCTTCAGCAACCGTTGGCGCAGCAACAGTGGCTACTGTCAGATGCCCTTCTTCCAATGATACGATCCCTTCAGGCAGATCAATGTCTTCGACATGTAAAGAGTCTCCGATAGCAAGGCCGGACACATCCAATTCCAGGGCATCAATCATTTTGTCAGGAAGACACGAAATATTTAGTTTTCTTCTGATGTGCTGAAGAATGCCTCCATCAGTGACTCCCACCGGGCTGTTTACCAGGCGAATCGGGACGTCGACTGTAATCTCCTTGTCCATGGATATTTCATAAAAATCTGCGTGGAGATAGATATCTTTGACAGGATCTATCAGAAGATCTTTTATTATGGCTTTGTATGTTTCAGTCCCCTGATCTGATTGTACCTGAAGATCGAGAATAACGTTGTCACTGGAGCCTTGCTTCAGTAAACGTTCCAACTCCGGGTAATCCACTGCCAACATAACAGATTCGGTCTTCGGGCCATAGAAAACGGCAGGAACCTGAGCCATATTTCTAAGTTTTTTGGCTGCCCCTTTTCCTTTTGTTTTTCTAACCCGGGCAACCAATAGTGGCTGTTCCATTAATAACCTCCGGCATTTAGTTATATTTCACAAAATAAAAACGCCCATTTAATTGGGCATATTATCATCTAAACGAACAATGTGCTGACTGAATTAGAGTTATAGATTCTTTTAATGGTTTCCCCCACAAGCTCAGCCACTGATAATACGGTAATTTTATTGCACTTTTTTGCCTTCCCATTAAGGGGGATAGTATTGGCCACGACCAGGCTGTCAATGGGCGAGGCCTCGATCCTTTCAATAGCAGGGCCAGACAGGACCGGATGGGTACAGCACGCGTCGATACTGGATGCTCCTCTGCTTTTGAGCGCCTCCGCGGCCTGGGTCAGGGTGCCTGCCGTATCCACCATATCGTCGAGGATAATGGCGGTCATTCCCTGCACTTCACCAATTATGTTCATTGCCTCCGCAACGTTGGGGGCTTCGCGTCTTTTATCTATGATAGCCAGGGACGCATTCAGGCGCTTGGCAAAGGCCCGGGCCCTTTCAACACCACCGGCATCCGGCGAGACAATAACCAGGTCGTTTTGAATACTGCTTCGCATAAAATTCAATAAAATGGGCGCAGCAAAGATATTGTCAACCGGTATGTTAAAATACCCCTGAATCTGTCCCGCATGCAGGTCTATGGATACCACCCTGTCCGCCCCTGCGACTGTAATAAGATCAGCAACGAGTTTGGCGCTGATCGGTACCCGCGGCTTAACTTTCCGATCCTGCCGGCCATAACCATAATAAGGAATCACCGCTGTGATTCGCTTGGCAGAAGCCCTTTTAAGGGCATCCATGATAATTAAAAGCTGCATTATATTGTCGTTAACCGGCGTACAGGTAGATTGCAGGATAAAGACATCGCGGCCCCTGACGTTTTCTTCGATTTCAATAGAAGTTTCTCCGTCACTGAAGGTCTTATTAGTGATCTTACCCGGGACTACACCAAGGTAATCACATACTTCTACCGTCAGGGTTGGGTTGGACGTTCCGCCAAATAGTTTCATTTCAGGTTCAAGTGGCATATTTCGCTCAAAAAAAATGGCTGGGGTGGGAGGATTCGAACCCCCGAATGCGGGCTCCAAAAGCCCGTGTCTTACCGCTTGACGACACCCCAGTATTGATTGACTGTTTTCGATTGACTATTGACTATTTGAAGAACATCCGTAACTATTCAGGTTGTCAGGTTCACAGTTCAGGGTTTCCCGCTGAAAGCGGGATTTAGCCTGCGGCGGGGTCGCATTTTTCATATTGCTTGACATAGTTGATGAACCTATGAGCGGCAGCAGTTACGCGCAATGTGCCACCCCTCAATATCTCAAAACCGTGCAGTTTTCATCAGTTAACCTTGAACCGTGAACCATGGAACTTTGAACCTGAGTAGCTACAGTCCCTCCACAACAAAGGTTTCCCCCAGGTCTTTAGAAATCAGATTTTTTTTTGCTATTAGGGCCTTATCTTTGGATTTAAAAATACCGAAGACGCTGGGTCCGCTTCCTGACATCAAAGCTCCTTCTGCCCCCTCATCCAACAAAAGCTTTTTAATGCAAGCTATAATAGGGAAATGAAAACCTGTGACCGTCTCTAAATCATTTTCCAGGATACGACTGATCTCAAAACGACCTTTTCTCAACCAATCCACAATATATTTATACTCCCCTTTTGTCAACTTTAATTTCAGATTCCCGTAGACCCATGCAGTGGAAACCTCAAGGGCTGGCATCACAATAACATACCAGAATTTTTGCCATTTTTCTATTGGCTCCAAGATTTCCCCTATCCCTCTGGCAATGCACTGTCTGTTCAGCAAAAAGAACGGCACATCCGCCCCCAAACAGACAGCCAGATCGGTGAGCTCTTGCAGTGTGAGGGGATAGGACCACATCTCATTCAGGCCTTTCAAGATGCAAGCCGCATCGCTGCTTCCACCGCCCAAGCCGGCTGAAACCGGAATATTTTTGGTAAGCTTTATGGAAACCCCCCGGGGGGTACCGGCCCTGGAAAAAAAGGCTGAAGCAGCCCGATAGACCAGGTTTTCCTTATTGTTGGGTACTGAAAAGCCCTGGCAGGAAAGCATAATCCGCCTGAGACGGATTAATTCTAACTCGATATGGTCAAATAACCCGACAGGCACCATGATGGAAACCAGTTCATGGTATCCGTCTGCCCGACGACCTGTCACCTTTAACCGGATGTTCAGCTTGGCGGGCGCTAAGAATTGACGATTTTTTATTGACGATTGACTATTAGGGCTGAACTGCTTGATCTTCAAATCATCAATCCCAGCGCTTATTCCCGTACCTTTATTGTTAAGTAAAGGGTAGTGCCGCTCCGATTGAGCAGGAAAAGGATTGTATCTCCCGCCTCGTATTTCTCAATCTTTCGGTTAAACTGCGCCAGGTCCTTCATAGAAATCTGGTCCACCTCAAGGATGATATCACCCGGTCTCATGCCTGCTTCTCCTGCGGGACTATTGCTTTCAACTTGAACCACAACAAGACCCCTTGTTTCCGATAACCCGAAATTTCTTGCAAGCTCCGGTGTGACCTCTTTCACCATCAGGCCGAGATTGGGGGAGGCTTCGCTAACCACCGGGGATTCATCTTCTTCTTTGAGCTCCCCGGTCTTCACCTGAAGACTCTTTTTTTTACCTTTTCGAATGAGCTCCAACGTCACTTTCTTCCCCACAGGTGTGGACGCCACGATATAGGGAAGATCATGCATCTCCTTAATGTCTTCCCCGTCAAAGGAAACAATCACGTCCCCACGCTTGATGCCAGCCTCCTCTGCCGGCCCTCCTGCTGTCACATCTGCTACTAAGGCTCCTTTTTCGTCTTTGAGACCCAGTTTCTCCTTAAGATCAGGGGTGATTTTCTGGATCATCACACCCAACCAACCCCTGACCACTTTCCCCTTCTTTAGTTGTGGCAGGAGGTCTTTGGCCATATTTATGGGAATGGCAAACCCGATCCCGACGCTTCCGCCACTCCGAGACAGGATGGCTGTATTGATCCCGACCACCTCTCCTGCGGTGTTGAGAAGTGGCCCCCCACTGTTTCCCGGGTTGATGGAGGCATCGGTCTGGATGAAATTGTCGTAGGATCCAGCACCAATATCCCTGTACTTGGCACTCACAATGCCGGCTGTTACAGTAGCCTCCAGGCCAAAAGGGTTTCCAATGGCAATCACCCAGTCCCCCACATATAACTTGTCGGAATCGCCCAGGGCTAACGGGACTAACGGATGGTCCGATTCAATACGAATAAGGGCCAGGTCGGTCTTGGTATCGCGACCAACGATTTTCGCATCATATTCTCTTTTGTCTGCCAACTTGACCTTAATTTCTTCTGTATTTTCCACAACGTGGTTATTGGTCAAAATAAAGCCATCCTTGTCGATGATAAACCCTGATCCGAGGCTTTGCTGTCTATAATCCCTGGGAATCTGGTCTCCAAAGAATCGTTCAAAAAAGTCCTTAAAAGGGTCATGGGGGCCAAGGGGCCCGCCAAAAGGCACCGGGCCACGTCTTCCCCCCTTTATCACTTTTACTGTACTGATATTCACCACTGATGGGCTAGCTTTCTTCGCCAGTTGGGAAAAGGATCCAGGGGCAGCCGGCAGCACCGAGCTGGTTTGGGCCTCTATCGTTAAAACCGAACCGAACAGTGTGGCGACAAGAAGACCGGTTATCAGGCAAAAAAGACTCCAGCCAGTGATATATATTTTTTTCCCATGGTGTTTGTTATTTTCCATGATACAATTCTCATCTCCTTAAATCTTGCGCTTTATTGCGCACTGGTAAATCGCGCCGTTTGGGCGAGAATTTATTCCTTTGTTGAATTGACATAGCGCCATCTCAGGTCAGTCAGGATATTCTCTATAAATTTTTTCTCTTCTTCTGTCAAATTTCCCTCAGTTTTTTCCTTTAGCATGGCAATTGTATCGATGGTATGTTTTGCAAGAGGCAGATCTTTGGCCTTCTTGCCGCTCTGAGGATCCGCGATCTCACCTAAATGAAAAAACACCGTCGAACTGAGGCTGAAAATCAGCGAGTTAAAACTAACTTCTGGCAGCGGAGGATGCTCAGCCTCCTTTTTTGGGGCCTGATCCTTTGGCTCTTCCTTTTTCTGTTCTTCTTCGAGTTTTGTGTCCTTTAATTCGCCTTTTTCGTCGAATGATCTCCTGTCCTTTATCACAAATCCCTTTTCTTCTTCCGCCATTATTCACTCCTTAATAATTTTATCGGAAATTTACAACTCTATTCTTCTTGCTGAAAAGACATCTTTAAGGCCACGAAGTTCCTCAAGGACTTCGTGGCGTACTCCCGAACTGGTTGTCAAGAGAATCACGTTGCGCTTCTCTTTCTTTTGCTCTCCCACCTGCATGCGGCTGATGTTTATATCATGTTTTCCCAGTGTAGTCGCTATTAGACCTATGACACCCGGACTGTCCTGATTGTGAATGAGGAGCATGTGACCTTCAGGAATGGCCTCCAGGTAAAAGTTATTGATGCGCAGGATTCTGGGCATTTTCTTACCAAAGATGGTACCGGATATGATGTTTTCACCCTCCAAAGTCCTGACAGTAAGTTTGATGAGGCTGGCAAAATTTTCAGAAGTTCTACTCTTGGACTCAACCACCTTTATCCCTCTATCAGCAGCAATATAGGGAGCATTGACAAAATTTACGTTGTGTTTGAGGATTGGTGTCAACATCCCTTTAAGCATAGCCGTAGTCAAAGGCGCCAGGTCGTATTCGGTTACGGTGCCTGAATAATGAATTTGAGTCTCCACAATGGCACTGTCTGCAAGCTGGCTTTGAAGCGATCCCATCCTTTCCAGTAGCGTGGCATAAGGTCTCAGTGTACTCATCAGTTCAACGCTTATACTGGGAACATTCAAGGCGTTTTTGACTGTGCCATGGAGGAGGTAAGCCACAATCTGTTCAGCCACATCCTTTGCCACATTATCCTGGGCCTCAGTGGTAGAAGCACCAAGGTGGGGTGTGCAGATAAAATTGGGGAGGTCCATAAGCTTTATTTTCCCTGGCGGCTCAGTACTGAAAACGTCAAAGGCAGCGCCTGCGAGATGTCCTGAATACAGGGCTTCGTAAAGATCATCTTCCTTTACGATCCCACCACGGGCACAGTTGATCAACATGGCCCCTTTTTTCATTTTCGCAATGGTTTCCCGGTTGAACATGTTGGTCGTTTCATCAGTCTTGGGCGTGTGGATGGTGATATAGTCAGCCCGCTGGAGCAATTCATCAAGGGAAACTGGTTCAAGATCCAACTTTTCAACAGTCTCTGGTTTTATGTAAGGATCATATACAATGACCTTCATTTTCATTCCTTTGGCCCTATCTGCGACAATTCGACCGATGTGGCCTGCACCGATCAGGCCAAGGGTCTTGTTGAAAAGCTCACGCCCCTTCAGCTTTTTCTTCTCCCATTTTCCCTCTTTTAGAGAACCAGTAGCCTGGGGGATGTTCCTTGACAGGGCCATAATCATGGCCATCGTGTGTTCTGCTGTTGTTATGGTATTACCCTTAGGCGTATTCATCACCACAATGCCGCGCTGACTCGCAGCAGGGATGTCCACGTTGTCCAGGCCTATTCCTGCGCGGCCAATAACTCTGAGGTTTTGGGCTGCCGCAATGATGTCTTCCGTTACCTTGGTGGCGCTGCGAATCACTAAAGCGTCATACCGGTCGATAATCCCTTTCAATTCCTCTGGGCTTAGACCGATGTTTACATCGACGTCAATGCCCGGCGTCTCCTTAAATATCTCGACACCCACATCTGACAGGGGATCACTTACAAGGACCTTCATCATGTACGCCTCCTTTTGTGGTTGGGGAACGTCAAAGTCAGATTGAATAAGGCATTTTATATTAAAATCATTTTACCTAGTGTCTGAACGAAAACTAGGAATTTTTTCCAAGACCAAGGAAGGCGAAAATTATAACCGCAGGAATACATTGAGTATTTCGAGGATTATAATTTGAGCCTGACGTAGAGATTGGGAAAAATAACAGTTTTCGGTCGGGCACTAATTAGATGCAACTTTGATGGTCTCATACATGGAATTTATCATGCAGAAGAAATTTGTCAAGATCGATGTTTTTGATACCCCAAATCTTCTCTTGACAGGCCAGACGTTTTTCCCCTATGCTCATAACCTATATCCGACGAATCAAATTTTTGGCAGTTCTCTTGTTAATTGTTCATGTCAGGGAAAGGACCTCTATCACATGCGAAAGAGCCTGTTTTTCCCTCTAAAGCAGGAAAATCTTACCAGCCTGGGTGTATATTATCATTTTAAAACCGGTCTTGTGACATTTCGTGCGGACAGGGAGTGGGAAGAGGGGGCAGACTGGTCAAGATATGGCCGTGATTTTACCTGTGAACATCCACTGACCGCCCGCACCGCCTATCTTGGGCACCAGGAGACCCATGATTTATTCAGGAAACACGACTTGACAGGGTATTTGGACGACGTCGTGGACTTGATAAAAAAGGGGAACCACCAGGGTATCGAATGCTTTTTTGATCAGGAAAAAGATATACATTTTATCAGCAACATGCACAGCAATACGCTGGGCATAAATAACGGTTATCATGCCATACGTAGCGGAGGTATACGACGTCACGAGAAGGATGAAGAAGAATTAGACGTAATCATTGACGGCCTGAATTTAAGCCGGGCCATGTCCTTTAAAAATGCCGGAGCCCAAATCCCTTTTGGGGGCAGTAAAATTACTGTCCAGTGTGAGCCTGTAGATCTAAATGACTATCATGCCATAGGTTTTCTGGCCTATGCCTTAGACAGGACTCGATCCTTTACCGGCCCTGACATGGGCTTTTCACCCGGTCTGGCAGATGTCATGAGGCGAGAAGGGTACTCGGTGAACATTGCCGGTGGCTTTGAAAGCCACATCGGCCCCACTGGAAGTCCCACCGCCTACGGTGTCTACCTGGCCCTGAAAGAAGCAGCGGAGGTCAAATTTGGCACAGAGGCCCTCGCAGGTAAAACCGTCGTGGTACAGGGCTTAGGGGCCGTTGGGTATCCTCTGGTTGAAAAATACCTTGCAAAAGAAGAGCTTAACATATTCGTTACGGACATATTGCAGGATCCGGTTAAAAAATTAGTGGCTCAATTTCCGGACCATGTAAAGGAGATTGATCCCGGAGATGTCCTTACTACTGATGCAGATATCCTTGTCCCCGGCGCCATGGGTGGGGTCCTGGACGAGGAGAGCATCAGGGGGCTTAAGTATTCAATAGTAATGGGCGCGGCCAATAACCAGCTCAAGGCCACAAACCAGGAAGAAGAGATCAGGCTTGCAAAGATCCTTGCTGAACAGGACATATTGTTCCAGGTAGACTGGATGCATAACACCGGCGGGGTGATCGCCGGTATGGAAGAGTACATGCACAGGGAAAATGCCAGCATGGATAGCATTATGAGCCATACTGAAAAAGTGTGTAAGTCTGGTGTCCGGGAAAACCTTGAGGCAGCGAGTAAAGAAGGCATTACGCCCACGGAAAGGGCCTATAAATATTTTAGCTCCATGATCTACCAGTAAAGACCTCGTTAAATGGTTAAGTAGTTGAGTTGTTAAGTTGTCGTTATAATGGTCATATCTGTTATTTACTTGAAAATTGGACATTCTGTGATTGAAAAGCTATAACATCCGGAAAAAGCAGTAAATATTTTCGCTTTAACCACCTAACTACTCAACGAGATCTAAATTTAGTAAACAGTTACAGGACGCTTTCGTGGCATCAACCAACAACAAAAGGAGGTAGAATTATGAAAAAGATGATGATTGTGTGTATGGTTTTTTTGGCTTTGGGCCTTGTTTTTGGCTCTG
>JAUUWD010000026.1 GCA_030589225.1 Desulfobacteraceae bacterium
CTGATATCTTCGGGATTATCCAGGGTGATGGACTGGAGAAGCTTGACATTATTCGGCTCTAACCGTTCGTAGGCTTCAAAAAGGCCGAATCCGTAAGCATTTCCGCCGAACCTGCTCTGGATTTGGGTAGGGTGTTTCAGGGCTGGAAAGGTCCCCAAAGGGATATCTGCAGGATTGATCCCCAGGTTTTCGAACTCATCCGGTTTTATGAATTCAAAAGTATCTTCCTGCCAGGAGATTTCTGTGGGAAAGACGTCGGTGGGATCCATCTGAATTCCAGGATTCAGGAAAGCCTTATTGATATTAATAAAGATTTTAGAGCCAGCGTTTGCGCCTTTTGTAAGACTTCACGTCTTTATAGGACTTGAGCGCCCCAGAGGCTGCTGTACCCAGATAGAATTCCTTCACATCCGGGTTTTCACGCAGATCTTCCGCATCGCTCTCCATAACAATTTTACCATTCTCCATTACATAACCATAGTGGGCTATCTGGAGGGCCATATTGGCATTCTGCTCCACGAGCATAAGGGTGGTCCCCAGTTCCTGGTTTACCCGTCTGATAATCTGAAATATCTCTTTGACCAGGAGTGGGGCGAGACCCAAGGATGGCTCATCCAGAAGCAAGAGCCTTGGTTGGGCCATCAGTCCTCTGCCCATAACAAGCATCTGGAGTTCACCGCCACTACAGTAACCTGCCAGGTTCTTTTTTCGTGCGAGCAGGGCTGGAAAATAGTGGTAAACCATTTCAAGGTCTTTTTTAAAAGGCTTTCCCCATCGGGTAGCGGTCCCGACCCTTAGATTTTCCTCGACAGTCAGATATTTGAATTCCTGCCTTCCTTCAAGGACCTGAATAATCCCTTTTCGTGTGATTTCCTCCGGAGATGAATTCTGAACAGGCTCGCCATCATATTCGATAGAGCCTTCGGTAACCTTTCCATTCTCGGACTTGAGCAGGCCGGAGATTGCCTTTAATGTCGTGGTCTTTCCAGCGCCATTACTGCCCAAAAGAGAGACGATCTGCCCTTTCTTAATGGTGAGGGATACACCCTTGAGGACCTGTATGACATCAGAGTAAACGACACTGATGTTGTTGATGAGTAATCTGATGTTGTTTTCCATAATGCCAAACCTTTTTCCTTTGGAAAATGGAGTAATGGAGCCCGCCCTGGTGCGATGGACATGAGACGCGCTGCTGTTGCTGCCGTGCTTTAGTAGCAAAGTCCGTGGTTTTCCGACCTTGCAATTAAGGTCTGGGCCAGGGTATTGGATTAATCACTGCCATATATTGCATTACTTTCTTTATTTCCAATTCAACTTTAGACACTTTAGCGCACTTTAGGCACTTTAGTTCACTTTCACCCGTTAATAAGAAAACGGCCACAACCTGAAACTGGAACGAACAATGCGCCAAACCTCTGCAAGGCCCTTTGGTTCAAAAATGATAAACAGGACAATCGCCAGACCGAAAACGAACTCCCTGAGAGGCGCTATGGTAATGCCTATACCAGTGGCGCCGATATTCATGAGATATTGTGTAGCATGGCTCAATACTTCTTCCAGTATGACAATAAAGATCGCACCGAACACAGAACCGGGGATACTGCCCAGGCCGCCAATGATGATCATGGCAATAAATATAATGGATAACCATAAATTGAAAGGTTCGGGTGTTATGCTCATCATATAATAGGCATAGAGTGCGCCGGCAAATCCTGCGTAAAAGGAGCTTATGGCAAATGAGAGCAGTTTATAAGGAAAGATTGGAATTCCCATGCCTTCAGCGGCCCGGTCATTATCGCGAATGGCGATGAAAGCGCGGCCAAACCTGGTTCGAACCAGGTTGACGGCTATCCAAGTCATCACCACAAGGCAGACAAATATCACGTAATAAAAGGTTCGATCGTTACCTAAATCCAGACCAAACAGGGTGGCACCAACTACACTGATGCCTTCGGCGCCTCCCGTGATGCCTTCCCACTGTACAAGCACATATTCAATGATGAACTGTCCCGCAAGGGTGGCAATGCAGAGGTAAAGGTGCTTGAGACGGGCCGAAGGAAGGCCAAAGATCATGCCAACGGCTGCAGTAACAAGACCTGCCGCAGGCACGGCAGCCCAGAAAGGGAACCCCGCCCTGGTGGCCAGTATGGCGGCAGCGTATGCACCCACGCCGAAGAAGGCCCCATGTCCAAGTGAGATCTGACCTGTATAGCCGATGAGGAGATTGAGACCAATGGCTGCAATGGCATAAATACCGATGGTGTTCAGTATGTAGAGAGCAAATGGGCTACTGATAAAAGGAATCGGAATCACACCAAAAAGAAGAACAAGACCGATAAGCATCCAAAGCCTGCCAAAGTCGGTTGCAAAGATGGCGAGCTCTTCCAGGTATGATTCCTTAAAATTCCCACAGGGATGAAATTGCAGCTTCCGCATATTCCTGATTACCTTTCTCTTCATAAGATCGCGAAGCGATTTTATACACGCTCTATTTCCACCAGCCCAAAAAGACCATAAGGTCTTACCATGAGAATAAAGACAAGTACAATATAAGGGATAATTTCCCGCAAAGAGGTGGAGATATATCCTCCCGTAAAAGTCTCCAGTAAACCGATAATAATACCACCTAAAATGGCCCCACCAATACTGTCAAGTCCACCCAAAATAACCACTGGGAATACTTTGAGGCCTATGCCGCTCAAATTATGTACATTGACACCGTTGATGATGCCCAGTACAATGCCGCTCATGGCACAAACCAAGGCCGCTATGGCCCAGGAGAGCGCAAAGACCCTTCTAACGTGAACGCCTAAAGAAAGGGCAGCAGGCTGATTGTCGGCTACCGATCTCATGTAGATACCCTGGGAAGAGTATTTAAAGAAGAAACCGAACAGGATAAGAAAGACGATTCCAATAATAAGGGCTGCGACATAAACAGAGGGAACTTGAATGGTTCCCAACTGAAGGGAAAGACCCTCGGGCAAGAATTCGGGATAATCATGAATATCGCCCCCGAAGACAAACAACAATAAGCCCTTGAACATGGCCGCCAAACCCACGGTCAGCATGATAACCTCAATCAGTGCTTCCCCGATCAGGGGACGCAAGAAAAGCCGTTCAACAATAAAACCGAGGGCAAAGCTCCCAACTAGTGTCAACGCGAAAGCGAGTACTATGGGCAGCTTGGCCCAGGCAGACAGGACAAGAAACAGAAAGGCGCCTATGGCAAGAAGCTCCCCATGGGCAAAGTTCAGGACGCTGCTTGACTTAAAGATCATGACAAATCCCAGTGCGGAAAGTGCATAGAGAAATCCGAGGGAAATACCATTCACGAGAAGTTGAAGGAAGAATTCCATGACCGGATGAGCCTCCTTGATATTATACATCTACTATTCTAACGGTTGTTTCAATAGTCCCTACGTGACCATCCCTGTACCGAACCTTACCTTTGATGTCCAATTCAGTCTTATCTGAGTACATGGCATTTATAAGGTCTTGGTACTGGTCAAAAACAAATTTTCTTCTCACCTTGAATGTCCTGGTAAGCTCTTCGTCGTCTGCATCCAGCAATTTGTACAGCAGGATAATTTTGACAAGCTGCATGGGTTTGGGCAATTGGGTGTTGACTTCACGGACTTCCCCTCGGATCATTTCTTCAACAGCCGGCTGCTGGGAAAGATCGGTATAGGTGGTGTAAGGAATTTTTCTCTCTTCTGCCCAGTTGCCGACGTTTCCAAAGTCAATATTTATGAAAGCAGTTAGGTAATCCTGCCCTTCCCCCCAGATAACGGCTTCCGTTATATAAGGGCTGAACTTTAACCTTGTCTCTATAAAATCAGGTGAAAAGGCCTCACCCTCTTTTGTGCGCATAATATCCTGTTTTCGACCGATGATAAGGAGGTGTCCATCATCATCAAAATAACCCGCGTCCCCTGTATAAAACCAGCCGTCTTTCAACATCTCTGCTGTGTCTTCAGGGTTTTCATAATAGCCGACAAAGTTAGACTTGCTCGCAACCAGGACTTCCTGATCCTCAGTAATTTTGATCTCGGTTCGCGGAAGGGCGGTTCCCACGGTCTCCGGTTTCACCTCATCATCGGGTTGTACCTGAAAGATTCCACCTGCTTCTGTCAGCCCATAGCACTGTTTCAGGTTCAGGCCATTTGCCCTGAAAAACCTAATCACGTCCGGGCTTATGGGGTGCCCTCCTGTGTAAGCACCGCGAAACCCTAGACATCCCACGCGATCCATTAGGGGCCGCGATACGATTCGGGTGGCCAGCCGGCTCAGGATTTTTAGCTTAGTGGGGACAGGTTTTTTCTGTGATTCCAGGTCCACTACGGCTCCACCTATTTTCTGGGACATGTTATAAAGGGCGCGCTTTATGAGCCCTGCATCAGCTATTTTGACCCTGATCTTGGAAGCGAGATCTTCCCAGAATCTGGAGGAAGTGACGATGACGGTGGGACCTATTTCCCTGAAATCCTCCACAGCAGTTTCAAAGGTTTCGGGAAAGTTCATTGCCATGCCACCGGACAGGGTGATCCCTACGCCCCACATCTGGTCGACAATCCAGGCAGTAGGGGTAATGGAAATCCAGTTGTCTCCAATGCCGATGGGAGCAGTCTCCAGCCACTTGCGGGCCATTTCAGTGAAGTTTTCGTGGCTCAACATGACCAGTTTGGGTTCCCCGGTTGTGCCGGATGTCATTAGCATGAGTGCTACATCATTGGGCTTTCCTTCCCAGAGTTCCTTGAAAAAAAGCTCGGGCTGCTCTTTGTCAAGTTCTTCACCCAGTTCGAGCAGTTGAGCAAAGCTGATGAGCCAGGGATCATCTCTGTAGGTTCTCATGCCGGTAGGATCCACATAAATAAGTCCCCTGACATGTGGAAGATCATCCCGGCAGGAGAGAACCTTGTCAACCTGTTCCTGGTCCTGGGCAAAGACGTAAGCTGCATGGAAACGTTTGAGCCCTAAGGCCTGCTCTTTGGCGACTGCGGAGGTGAACAAGGGCACCGTCACTGCACCCAAAGACTGGGCACCCAGTTCACTGAAAAGCCATTCAGGGTGATTGTCGAGGATTAGCCCGACATTTTCACCTCTCTTAAGACCAAGTGAAATCAACCCTAAGGCAACAAACTTTGTATAACGAAGATAGTCTCTCCAATCGTAGGCCTGCCATATGCCGTAAGCCTTTTCCCGGATGGCAATTTTGTCCGATCCCAACCGCTCTGCCTGTCTCGAGAGGATCTGAGGGAATGTATACTGGCCCAAGGTCGATAAAGTCTCTTCGTCGATACGGTCTATTCTAAAATCGGTGGCATTCATTTTTCTTGTTGGTTTCAGTTGAGTTGGCAAAAGGACACTCAACTCTTACCAAATTTGTTTGGGAAGTTCCTTTTTTGAGCGGCGAAGTCCCGCCGATGATTGTATAAAATCGCAAAGCGATTTTATGATTAAATTAATCAATTTTGGAGGTGTCTCCAAGATATGCCTTGATCACTTGGGGGTGGTTTTGAACAAAATCAGGGGATCCTTCTGCTAATTTGACCCCAAAGTCGAGCACCATAACTCTCTCGGAGATACTCATCACCACGGACATGTCATGTTCCACCAGAATCATGGTCTGGCTCCATGCCTTGTTCAACTCCATTAAGAACCTGACCATATCCTCTTTTTCCTCAAGTGTCATCCCGGCAAAAGGTTCATCAAGTACCAGAAGTTTTGGTTCCAGCGCCAGTGCTCGACCCAGCTCAACGCGCTTCCGCATCCCATAAGGAAGAGAACCTACGAGTTGTTTCCGGAGCGACTGCATTTCCAGAAAATCGATCAGCTCTTCCAGGACCTTGCGGTGACGGACTTCTTCGTTTCGAACAGACTTGAGGAAAAGAGATGCCCGTCCGACATTATAATTGCAGTGAACATGACGGGCTAATAACATATTGGACAGCACCGTCATGCCCGGGAAAAGCTCAATATTCTGATAGGTCCTGCCGATTCCTCTCTTGGTGAGATGATGGGTTGAGAGATGGGTAATATCCTCTCCATTAAAAAAAATTTGGCCCTCTTGAGGTTTGTAGTAACCGGTAATGCAGTTTAACAGGCTTGTCTTGCCGGCGCCATTTGGACCGATTATGGCAACCAGCTCGCCCGTTCGCACTGAAAGATCAATCTTATTGAGGGCCGTGATTCCACCAAACTTCAATGTAAGATTCTTCACCTCCAGCTCCGCCCGTTTTTCTTCAGGACGGGCGGAGGCGAAGATACTCGGTTCGCCGCGAAAGGCCTTCATCTGACTATTTTAACCTTTTCTTTTCCTGGTGCCCAGAAGCTGGTGAGCGGTGTGTAAGTGGCGTCCTCGTTGATTTTCACCATCCGTGCTTTCCACGAGGCGCTGTGGTCGGTCTTGGTGTACGTGACGTTGGGGAAGAGCCCGCCAAAATCCTCATTTCTGAAAGTCTCAAGGCCCTTATTGATTGTCTCGCTGTTAATTTTCCCGAAGTTTGCATACGCGCGCTCAAAGGCCCTTTCCATGATCATGGCAATGACCACCCCTTCCCAGTAAGAGGCATCAAAACTGGTCACGGTCTTGTATCTCTTCCACAAGTATTCCATTGTCTTCATGCCTGGTGACCCGTCAACAGGGAGACCGCCGGGGAACTGCATATGCATTCGATTACGGATCAGGCCTTTTCCGCGTTTAAAGAAATCAGGATCCGTAGAGGTCCAGGTCCCGAAAAAGGGTACGTCGTATTTGATACGGTCGGCCGATTGGAGGGCCATAAGGATGGCAGAAGGAAGACACTGCATGAAGATGTACTCAGCCCCGTTTTTCTTGAGTCTTAGAAGCTCCGTATTGAGATCAATGGCCTTCGGAGGAAATTCTTCGATAGAAACAATATTTACATTGTATTTCTCGGCGTATTCCTTGCTGGCCGCGTGAATGGACTTTCCATAGGCATTGTTATAAGTGAGGAGGCCCACTTTAGGGGGCGCACTCCCTTTATGGATATTCTTGATATATTCCAATACAGCATAGCTATCCATGACATAACTACCATAAGGTAGGTATGCGTAATCAACGGGTGGTTTCAGGATCCCCTGATAGGTAGAATAATTGATATTGGGAATTTTATACTTCTGGATAATGGGTTTTGCCATGATGCCCGATCCGGCATCCCAGGTGGCGATGATGTCCATTTTATCCGAAGTACAAAACTTTTTGACATACTTGACGGCTTCAGGAACCTTGTAAGCATGATCGACCACGGTTAAATCAATCTTATTACCGGCAATTCCGCCCTTGACCTCATTGACATAGCGAAAATAGTCCTTGTGTCCTTTGGCGTGAAATTGACCCCACGTAGATGCTGGTCCTGTAAGGTTGATTACCGCTCCGACTTTGATATCTTTGGCTGAGGCTCCTATGGGAAAACCTATAGTAATTATCCCAGCTACAATTAACAAGACGGTTACCAAAAAGAATACTTTTCGCATGGACTTTCCTCCTTTTTGAAAAAAGTTAATGGATTTACCCCCCAAACACACAAATAGATCTTGAATACATCACCAAACATTCTACTGGTAAATATGCTAAATAAGCTTAATGTATCTTTTATTTCTTGTCAAGAACAATTGGGTAGCACCTGCAATTCACATTTTGACCCTCAGAGGTAACCGGCGTTTCTTCATTAAGCGGTCTTAATTTGCGCTTTTCATCCCAAGGTCAAATGCCTTCAGGTTGGATTCCAGAAAGGCCTTTTTAGTGGTTGTCGAGATAGTCTTTTTCATGTCTTCTGCGCCCACTGGAATAGACCCTGACCCGATGAGGGCGCCCAGCATCACCATGTTCAGAGACAGGGGATTGCCTGCTTCCTTGGCCATGGCATTGCCATCAAGGGCAATGACCTTGCCTGCCTTGGCGTGAATAAGGCCCATAATTTCATCCACTGGAGGATAAACGCCCTGGCCAACCGAAACAGTGAACGGCGGAAGCGGGTGCGTATTAGTAATGACAATGGTGTCTTTGTTGCATTTGCTCAGGGCCCGTAAGGTCTCCACAGGTTCAAACCCTATTAAGACATCGGCTTCGGCATTAGAGACAATCGGGCTTGTGACGTCTCCCAATAAGACGGCCGATTCCACAATTCCGCCCCGCTGGGCCATGCCATGTATCTCGCTTACAACAGCGGGTATATTTAGAGAGAGAGCAGCCTCTCCCAATAGACGTGAGGCCAGAAGGTTTCCCTGACCGCCTACGCCAATAAATACTACTCTTTTTGTTTCCATAGAAGCCTCCCTTTTATCCTTTCATTGGTAGAATTGCATTCTCGGGGCAGACCTGAGCGCAAACAGAGCACCCGATGCAGAGGGTTTTATCGATCTCAACCTGGTCTCCTTCCAAAAACATGGCCGGGCAGGCCAGCAGATTAATACAGTCCCTATGATTTTTGCACTTGTTCTGATTCACGTAGAAGGGCTTGGTCTTTTTAAACTGGCCGGTGGCCTTCGCAAAAAGCGGGCAAAATTCTTTCGAAATTATGACCGATATTCCATCATATTCCATGGTGGCCCTGACCGCTTCAATGGTTTTCTTCAATTTAAAGGGTTTGACCACGTGGATGTCCTTGACACCGAGTCCCCTGACCAGTTCTTCGATGGAGATCTGTGTCAGCTCAACCCCCATAGGATCGGTGTTCACACCGGGATGGGGCTGGTGGCCGGTCATGGCCGTAGTCCCATTGTCCAGAATCACGAGGGTGAATTTGTGGTTGTTGTGAACCGCATTAACGAGTCCGGTGATTCCTGAATGGAAAAAGGTGGAATCGCCAATGAATGACACCACCTTTTGATCGGTGGCACGGGAAAAGCCGCAACCGGTGCTGACTGAAGAGCCCATACAAATGACAAGGTCGGCCATAGAAATGGGCGGAAGCAGACCCAGAGTGTAACAACCGATATCAGTCGGATAGATGGTATCCGGTCCGTAGACCTGCTTGACAGCATAGTAGGAAGCCCTGTGAGGGCATCCGGCGCAGAGATTTGGTGGTCTTCCCGGGAGTGCAGGTAAGTCTGACAGGTCAGTCATTTCAGGCGCGGTGTAATCCAGGCCAAAGTATTCGGCAATAGTCTGACGGACCAAACCGGGATCATACTCAAAGAGCCGGGAGAGCCCGCTGACGCCTTTACCTTTGATTGGTGTGATGATTCCGTTTTCCTGAGCAATAGCTTTCAGGTCATTTTCGTTCACCGGTTCTAACTCTTCAACCACAAGGACCTTGTCTACATGTTTCAGAAAGCGGGAGCATAGATCTTTTGGCATGGGCCATGAAAACCCAAGCTTCAGTATGCTCACCTTGTCACCTATCCCGAGATCTGAAACAGCATCCCTCACATAATTAAAGCTCACCCCATTGGCCACAATCCCCCACTTCCCGTCACCGATGATCTGGTTGTGTGGCCCGTTTTCGGACTTTTCCAATGCCCTATCATATTTTTCCAAAAGGAGCTTGTGCAGGTTCCGGGACACTGCCGGTACGCACACAAAGTGGAAGGGATTTTTCTGGAACGTGTCCTTGGCCTTAACCGGTTTCAGTTCGCCAAGCTCCACAGCCGCCCTGATGTGGTTTAAACGGGTTGTTGTCCTTATGATCACCGGAAGTGCCAGTTCCTCTGATAGATCAAAGGCGGCGATGGTCATGTCCTTCATCTCCTGGACATTGGTCGGCTCCAGCATGGGCAAGCTCGAAAGCCGCGCATAAAAACGGTTGTCCTGCTCATTCTGGCTTGAAAACAGGGAAGGATCATCTGCATTGATGATGACCATGCCACCTTTGATGCCAGTGTAAGCAAGGGTCATCAAGGGGTCTGCCGCCACGTTAAGCCCCACATGTTTCAAAGTAACCATGGTTCTCAGGCCGGAGATGGCAGCGCCTGCGCCTACCTCCATGGCGACCTTTTCGTTAGTTGAATACTCAAAGTAGAGGTCGCTCTCCTGGCTGATTTTAAAGAAGTTTTCCGGAATCTCGGAAGAAGGCGTTCCAGGATAGCAAGTGGCAAAGGATACCCCTGCTTCCAGGGCGCCTCGGGCAATGGCCTCGTTACCAAGAAGGAGCATTTCCTTACCCGGCGTGTCTGTAAGTAACTTGTGCATTTTTTCCTCCGGTTATTTCAGGTTAGAGGTTTTAGCTTTCTGCATTGCTCGGTTATTAAGGCAAAAAGCGAGGGAAAATTAATTAAACGTCTCGGAATTTGTACAACTTACTAAGAATAAAGGGGTTTTCCGAGGCCTGAGTTTCTGCCTCGCACATGGAATAATGGAATGATGGAATATTGGAAAGTTAAAGATCCCGTCTTTAGCGGGATTGGTTTTTAAAGGGAAGTTTTTCATTTATTAACATCTTGAACTTCCCTCTCAATATGAATTTTACCAATAACCCACTTTACCATTTTCCCATAACCC
>JAUUWD010000021.1 GCA_030589225.1 Desulfobacteraceae bacterium
ATATAGTATGTCAAGGAAAAACTACCCAATATCTAAGACACCGATGAAAAAAAAGGCACTTGCTATACAGCCAGACAAATCATACCATATTGCATTTTTAGGAGGGAAAAATGACAATCATCCATGGTTTTCAACTGCAAAGGGAGCAGTCTATCCGTGAATTGAAAACCCACGCCAGGTTTTACCGTCACGCAAAAACCGGTGCGGAACTTTTGTCCCTTTCAAATGAAGATGAGAACAAGGTCTTTGGCATAACTTTCCGCACGCCCCCATCGGATTCAACGGGAATTGCCCACATCTTAGAGCACTCTGTTCTGTGCGGTTCACGAAAATATCCGGTGAAAGAACCCTTTGTGGAGCTCTTGAAAGGATCTCTTCAAACTTTCTTAAACGCCTTCACATACCCCGACAAGACGTGCTACCCTGTGGCCAGTCAGAATCTTCAGGACTTTTACAATCTTATTGACATATACCTCGATGCGGTGTTCTACCCGCGCCTGACCCCCTTTGTCTTCCAGCAGGAGGGCTGGCACTATGAACTGGAAAATCCTGATGGCCCTCTTTCTTACAAGGGTGTTGTCTTTAATGAGATGAAAGGGGCCTATTCATCCCCTGACAACGTGCTTTCCGAAAAATCCTTGCAATCACTTTTTCCGGACAATACCTACGGTTTTGATTCCGGTGGAAACCCAAAACACATACCGGACCTCACCTTTGAGCAATTTCTGACCTTTCATCGAAAATATTATCACCCTTCCAACGCACGAATCTACTTTTACGGGGATGATAACCATGAAGAACGACTCAGGCTTGTAAACTCATATCTGATGGACTTCGATGCCATTGAAATTAATTCTGCAATCCGGATGCAGGCTTCATTTGAGAAATCCAGGCGCTTTGTTCATTCCTTTATGGTGGGTAAGGAGAAAACCACCCCGGCAAAGGGCATGATCACTCTTAACTGGTTGATGTCCGAAACCATGGATCCAAAGACAAATTTTTCCCTGCGTATGCTGGAGTATATCCTGCTGGGTATGCCGGCCTCTCCTCTTCGCAAGGCACTCATCGATTCAGGCCTGGGAGAAGATATTGCAGGGGAGGGCCTCGGCAGCGAGCTGCGGCAGATTTATTTCTCAACCGGGCTTAAAGGTATTGAAATCGAGAATTCGGAGGCAATCGAGGCCCTTATCATGGAAACGCTGACCACCCTGGCCGAAAAAGGAATCGATCCGCGGACAGTGGAGGCAGCGGCAAACACCATCGAGTTCAGATTGAGAGAAAACAACTCCGGGCATTTTCCTCAGGGGCTTCACCTTATGCTCCGGTCTCTAACCACCTGGCTTTATGACGGCGATCCCCTGGCCCTGCTTGCTTTTGAAGCGCCTCTTGGGAAGATAAAATCCGGTTTGCAGGCGAACAGCGCCGTTTTCCAGGAGATGATTTATCGTTTCTTCCTGAATAACCCCCACCGCACCACCTTGATACTCAAGCCGGACCCTGCCTTGAGTGAAAGGGAAGAAGCAGCTGAAAAGGATCGTCTGGCAAAGGCACGTGCAGGCATGAGTCCGGATCAATTGGATGAAGCGGCGGATAACACTATCAAGCTTAAGCGGTTGCAAGAAACTCCCGATGCCCCCGAGGCCCTGGCCACTATCCCTGTCTTGAAACTTGCGGACCTGAAAAGAGAAAACAAAACCATCCCGCTGGCGCATTTGGACCGGCAAGGAACACCTATTCTGTTTCACGACCTGTTCACCAATGGCATTGCCTACCTGGACCTGGGGTTTAATATTCATGCCTTGCCGGATAAATACCTTCCATATGTGCCACTTTTTGGGCGGGCGCTCGTTGAAATGGGAACAGAGAAAGAGGATTTTGTCACACTTACTCAACGCATAAGCCGGAAAACAGGCGGGATCAGGCCTCAATCATTCATCTCAACGGTGAAAAATGCCAGACAAAGCGCAGCCTGGCTTTTCCTTCGGGCAAAGGCCATGGTGAACCAGACAGGGTCATTGATGGATATTCTGCGTGATGTACTTCTCACAGTTCGCCTGGACAATAAGGAGCGATTCCGTCAAATGGTGCTTGAGGAAAAGGCCAGGGCCGAGCAGAAGCTGGTCCCGGCAGGGCATCAAGTGGTGAACTTGCGCCTCAGGGCCCACTTTGGTGAGGCCCACTGGGCCGCAGAACAGATGGGCGGGATAAGCCATCTCTTTTTTCTAAGGGAACTTATAGGCATGATAGAAAAAAACTGGTCCGATGTCCTCGCCGTTCTTGAGGAAATGCGCCGGCTTCTTGTTAACCGCAGGGCCATGATTCTTAACGTCACCGTTGACAAAAAAAGCTGGCCGGGTTTTGAGCGGCAGATCCATCAGGCTCTGGGCGCTATGCCTGATGCTCCGGTCGCTGTAACCGACTGGGCGACCAAAGGTACCCCTCTTTTTGAAGGCATGACCATCCCTTCCCAGGTAAATTACGTGGGTAAGGGAGCAAATCTCTATGAACTTGGTTACCGATTTCATGGTTCGGCATCGGTCATAACCCGTTATTTGCGCAATTCATATCTATGGGATCGGATTCGCGTGCAGGGCGGAGCCTACGGGGCTTTTTGCCTTTTTGACCGCCTTTCGGGTGTACTCACCTTTGTCTCATACCGCGATCCCAGCCTTATTAAAACTATCGAGGCATTTGATAACACAGCCTCTTTTCTTCGTGACCTGGAGCTTGATGATCAAGAGCTGACAAAAAGCATCATAGGTGCCATCGGGGATCTGGATGCGCATATGCTCCCGGACACTAAGGGATACACATCTTTGCTCCGTTATCTTTCCCACGATACGGAAGAGGCGCGCCAGCAATTGCGGGATGAGGTATTGGCAACCGGAAAAGATGATTTCAGGGCGTTTGGCACGATGCTTGAGGAGGTGAAGAGAACCGGGGTTGTGAAAGTGCTCGGATCACCAGGCGCTATTGATGCAGCCGCGTCCGATAGACCAGGATGGCTTAATGTATTGAAGGTTCTTTAGGAAGTGAAATTTTATTTCACAATTTACCCAACAGTGCTATATGAATACCACCATGGGACCACCTGTTGTCCGTCTGGGGAACAGAAAAAGACCAGGTAATTCAGCAAAACAGCAAAGTGATAACCGGAGAAAATTTCTATGAAAACGTACACTGTCAATTTTCTGCCCGATAATTTGTCTGTTGAAGTGGAAGAAGCCACCCTGATCGCAGAGGCTGCTCAGCAGGCCGGAGTATTTATCAAGAATCTCTGCGGAGGGGAGGGCGTCTGTGGTCAGTGCCGGGTTCAGGTAACCAGCGGGATTGCAGAAGCGGAAGAACATGCAAAGGCCTTCTTTTCTGATGAGGAAATAGAAAAGGGTTACATCCTGGCCTGCCAGACGGAAATCCATGACGATCTTGAAATCACGATTCCGCCCGAATCGAGGATGGAAGAGTCCCAGATCATGACCGGGGGAGCTACCGAGGCATACGGTGACTCTGAGGCCATGCCTGTTGTGAGGAAACTATTTATCGAGCTAACCCCACCGACCCTTGAAGACAATATCGCCGATATGGAACGTATATCAAGGGAATTGAGGAAACAGCTTGGCTGGCACTCCTTTGAGATACATCTCAACTGCCTGCAGCACCTGTCTGATAACCTGCGTGAGAATGAGTGGAAAGTAACAGCCACTGTGGTCAAAGACAGAAATGGCTATCGCATTCTTAAGATAGATCCTCTCGACACGACGGCCCATAATTACGGAGTGGCCATTGATGTGGGTACCACTACCGTTGTGGCCCAACTGGTGGATATCAATTCATGGGAGGTGGTTGGTGTTGAAGGCACACACAATATGCAGGCCAGCTACGGGGAAGACGTCATATCAAGAATGATTTATGCGTGTGGAAAGGGAGGCCTGCACCCCTTGCATGAGGCTGTGGTCAAGAACATCAACCAGCTTATAGAGAAACTGGCTGGTGACAATAGCATTCCTTTAGAAGAAATTAATGTCATTGTGGCTACGGGTAATACCACCATGGGCCATTTTTTGCTGGGGCTCACCCCTTGCTCCATAAGGCTGGATCCATATGTTCCTACGGCTGACGTGTATCCACCCATTTTGGCAAAGGATATCGGCATTCACATTCATCCCAATGGGGTGCTGGAGACCATTCCCAACGTCGCCTCCTATGTGGGCGGAGATATCGTGGCCGGCGTGATGTCGTGCGGTATGGCCGATAATCCGGAGGTAAAGGGGCTCATTGATATCGGGACCAACGGTGAGATTGCAATTGGCAATAATGAATGGCTGGTCTGTTGTTCAGCCTCGGCCGGCCCTGCTTTTGAAGGGGGCGGAACTCGATGCGGCATGCGGGCGACAAAGGGCGCCATTGAAAAAGTAGAGATAACGAACGGAGAGGTTAAATACCAGACAATAGGTAACGCCAAACCGAGGGGAATATGCGGTTCCGGCTTGATCGACTGTATCTATGAATTGGTTAGAAACGGTATTATTGGAGCGGATGGGAAGTTCCACAGGAATCGAGACGATGCCAGACTTGGTGTTGAGGACAATATAGCACACTATACCATTGCCCATGCCCATGAGACAGAAAGCGGAGAGACCATCGTAATTACAGAATCCGATATCGACAATCTGATAAAGTCCAAGGGGGCCGTTTTTGCGGCTATCAAGTCCCTGGTGGACTATATTGGGTTGACATTTGACCAGATAGACAACTTTTACGTTGCCGGCGGATTTGGGAGTTATCTGAACATTTCCAAGGCCGTTGCCATTGGTCTGTTGCCGGATATCCCACGTGAAAAGATACAATTTATTGGGAACAGTTCCCTAACCGGGGCTCGTATGTGCCTTCTTTCTGAAGCAGCCCTTGAAAAGTGCATGAACATCTCAAGATCCATGACCAATATCGAGCTCTCTGTTTATCAACCATTTATGGATGAATATATTGCGGCCCTGTTTCTGCCGCACACAGATCGCAAATTGTTTCCTTCTGTGGAATACTGAGACAGAAATGACATGATATGCAAATAAGGTTATTAACTTAACTGCGCAATTGGAATGTTGGAATAATGGGTTGGTTGGTGTTGCGTGTTGCAAGTTGCGCGTTGCGGTTTTAATGGGGAAGTTACGATACATCTAACCAAATTTGAGAGGTCGATCATGGATCGTAGAGACATTGGAAAAGTCCTGGAAACGTGTGAGTTTTTTATGGGGCTGGATGAAAGTAATATCGACAGGATAGCAGGCCTTTGTCAGGTGGAGACTTATAAGCCGGGAGAGTATGTGTTTCGCCAAGGTGATTTTGGAGAGCATCTTTATGTCATTGCCGAAGGCCGAATATTCTTGGAAAGAACGGTTGATTTAGGTGCGCGCAAGGGAAGAGTTGTAATCGGAATCCTCGGCAAGGGAAGGGTTTTTGGTTGCTGGTCTACGCTTTTGGATGAGCCCCACAATCTCATGTCCTCGGCCACGAGTGAAAAAACTACAAAAGTCCTTGTCATGAACGGGGAAGAGTTGCGGGAGATGATGCTTGGCGATATGGGGCTTGGGTTTAATGTGTTGGAGAAGCTCTGCTTCTTGCTTAGAAACAGGATCCGTGGCGCGTACGGTGCCATGGAAAAAATTTAGTGCGTACACGAATAGGAACCCTCCATGAATCAGGAAAATAGCCTGGAAGCGGAAGAAAAAGTTATCCTGGATGATATCGCTTCCAGGCTTAAAGTATTTGGAAGGGAAAGAGGAGAGCTTATTCCCATCCTCCAGATGATTCAAGAAAGGCATGCCTATATTGTGGAAGATGCCATAAAAATGACGGCAGAGCACCTGGGCATCGCAATATGCGAGACCTATGGTGTTGCAACATTCTATAACCAGTTCCGTTTTCACCCACCGGGAAAAAACCAGATCAAGGTGTGTTTGGGAACTGCCTGCCATGTAAGAGGCGGTGATATTATTCTTGAAAATTTTGAGCGAAAGCTCGAAATTCGGGATGGTGAAACCACACCTGACAGGGAATTCAGTATTGAGAGAGTGGTATGTGTCGGATGCTGTGCGCTGGCACCGGTAGCCATTGTAAATGAGACCGTCCAGGGACATATGGCCCCCAGCAAGGTGGAAGGACTCATCCTTGGTTTCAAGATAGAAAAAGAAAAGGCAGAAAGAGAAAAACAGAAAAGTGAGCCCGCTCAATAACGAAACAGTACAAAAAGCGTTTGGCGTCATCCGGGATGAGGCAAAGAGACGTCGTGATGCATTCCGTGAGGAACCTGTTCCAAAAATTCAAATTGGAATGGCTACATGCGGTATTGCCTCGGGGGCTTTGGAGACAAAGAATGCATTCGAAGAAGTGCTTGCGGAACGAAAGATTGAAGCTCACATCAGGACTGTTGGGTGTATCGGTCATTGTTATGCGGAGCCGGTTGTTATTATGGATCATCCTGAATCCGGCTTCCCGCCAATTTTCTATCACAACGTAACACCTGGTAAGGCAAAGATGCTGGCAAAATCCTTTCTGGAAGAGGGTGACCCCCTTTTTGAGCATGTCCTTGGTGCTATGGAGGAGAATGATTTGGTCCCGCAGGTCCTGGATTTTCCCAGATTCAACCAGGAAAAGAGGGTGGTTTTGGAGAAATGCGGGCGTGTAGACCCTGAGGACATCTATGAATATATCGCAGATGGGGGATATGAAACGCTTGCGAAAATACTCCAACTGGCCCCAAATGAGATCATCGAAGAGGTGCAGAAATCGGGTCTGAGGGGAAGGGGAGGTGCCGGATTCCCCACAGGGAGAAAGTGGGATTTGGCAAGAAATGCGGATGGGCAGCATAAGACGGTGATATGCAATGCAGATGAGGGGGATCCTGGGGCGTACATGGATCGAACCCTTTTGGAGAGTAACCCTCACCAGGTCCTTGAGGGTATGGCCATTTGTGCTTATGCTGTGGGTGCTCAAAAAGCAATAGTCTATGTAAGAGCAGAATATCCCCTTGCTGTGAAAATAGTTACAAAGGCCATAGGGCAGGCCAGGGAACTGGGTCTATTGGGGGAAGGGGTCCTTGGCAGCTCGTTTGATTTGGAAATTGATGTGTTCCAGGGGTCCGGAGCCTTTGTGTGTGGCGAGGAAACGGCCCTGATACAATCCATTGAGGGGAACAGAGGAATGCCCCGGCATCGTCCCCCTTACCCCGTCCAGCAAGGCCTGGGGGGGCAGCCGACAGTTATCAACAATGTGAAGACCCTGGCCTCCATCCCACCTATAATAGAACATGGCGCAACCTGGTTCAGGGCCATTGGTACTGAGAAAAGTCCAGGGACCGCCATTTTTTCTGTTGTTGGGAATATTGTTCATGCAGGTTTGGTGGAGATCCCCATGGGAGTGACACTCAGGACCCTCATTTTTGATATATGTGGCGGTGTACCGAACAAAAAGAAATTTAAGGCAGTACAAATTGGCGGCCCTTCCGGAGGCTGCCTGCCTGAGGATTTTCTGGATACGCCCATTGATTTTGACTCCCTGATACAGGCAGGCGCCATGATGGGTTCCGGAGGTATGGTGGTGATGGATGAGGATACCTGTATGGTAGATGTGTCTCGCTACTTCCTTGATTTTACCCAAAAGGAATCCTGTGGTAAATGCACCTTTTGCAGGATCGGGACCCATCACCTGCTCAATACACTGGAGCGGATAACCAAGGGAGAAGGCCGTGATGGTGACCTTGAACAACTGGAAACACTGAGTGAAGATATTAAGGATGGTTCGCTCTGTGGTTTGGGCAAGACCGCGCCGAATCCGGTGCTCACGTCTCTGCGATACTTCAGAGATGAGTACGAGGCGCATGTTAAAGAAAGACGCTGCCCTGCCAGAATGTGCCGTACCTTAACTGCCTTTTACATTGATCTGGATAAATGCGCACGCGGGTGCGATGCCTGTGTTGGAAGTTGCCCTGTGGAGGCCATCTTTACCACCAAAGATCGAAAGAAAGGGGTTGACCAGAGCCTATGCGTAAAATGTGGCGAGTGTATGGTTGCCTGCCCAGCGGAATATGACGCCGTGATGAAGGTTTCTCCTCCGGACCTCGCTCCCATTATAGAGCAGGCTGTTGATGATTGACTATTGACTATTGGCGATTGACTATTTTTTTATCTGTAATCAAAAATCGGGTAGTGTCGGTGGTCCGTTGTTAGTCGTTAGTTGCATTTGCATTTCAGGTAGTTGGCTGAAGTATAAGGATATGCAGGGTGGAATGATATCTCTCTGGAATCATGTAGTTTTTCTTCTTACTTCAACGGACAACGATCAACTGACATCGCTTAAAATAGTCAATTGAAAATAGTCAATGGTCAATCCTATAATATAAATTTGAGCTATGGCTAAACTGCTGGTAGATAACAAGGAAATTGAAGCGAAAGAAGGGATCTCCCTACTACAGGCCTGCCTTGACAACGGGATCTACATCCCCAACCTCTGCCACATCCACGGCACGGACAATCCCTCAGCTTCATGCAGACTGTGCTTTGTTGAAATCGAGGGTGAGGACAAACCCATACCCTCTTGTACTGTCAAGGCAAAAGATGGCATTATTGTCAAAACCGATACTCCGTCCGTGAGGAGACTGCAGTGCACGGCCTTCAAACTCCTTATGTCGGTCCACCGGGTAGACTGTGGCCATTGTCCGGCCAACAAGAAATGTGAGTTGCAGCGTATTGCCAAATTCCTGAAGGTCGGTTTAAAGCCAAAATACCTGGAACTACACCTGAAGGAAACTGAGGTAGACGAATCCAATCCTTTCCTTGATTACTATCCCAATCGCTGTGTCTTGTGCGGCAAATGCATTGCTGTTTGTAAAGACAAACATGGTCGGGCCTTTTTGACGTTTGCCAAACGGGGGTTAGATGCGGTTGTCAGCTCCTATGGGGAAAAGGATGTGTCAAACCTTCCATGTGGCAAATGTCTTGCCTGCATCGGGATCTGTCCTGTGGGCGCCATTACCTCGAAAGACAGTCCCCATCAAACAGCTTAAACAAATACCGTTTACTACTCTTTTTTCTCATACTCAAGGGAAACAGTCACAGTCCGGTTGAGTGCCCGGCCCTCAGGCAGGCTATTGTCATAAATGGGATTGAGGGGGCCTGCACCCGCGTAGGTAAGTCTCTCACCTGCTGTCATCCCTCCAGCCACGATCTGTTCGTAAACGGCCTTTGCCCGCCTCTCTGAGAGCTTCAAATTGTATTCCTCTTTACCAATATTATCGGTATGTCCCACAACCTTCACATCGGCTGCTGGAAACTGCTTCATTCTCTCGATGATCTGGTCAACGATGGCCTTATTACGCTCTTTTATATCTGAGCTGTTGAAGTCAAAGAGTATCAAGGCGTACTTTTCCAGGACCTTATATCCCATTTTCTGGGCAACACGCTCTTCTCTCTTTATGAATCTGACAGAAGACGTTGCAGCAGCAACATCCTTGTATATCTGGCCCTTTTTGTCCATGACCTCAATGCCCGCCGCAATCTCCTTATAAGAACCCACCTTTCCAAGACCAATAGCTTCGAGATCAAAGATATAAGAAGGATTAAGGTCTCCTTTCCCCTTTACAGAACCAATTAGAGAACCATCACCTATCAGCTGTATTTCCCAATCTGTAATGCCATAACCGGCCTGGATCTGCGGTGAGATCCGGAACTCCTTTGTGTCGCTCGTCTCTTCCACATAGGTGCTCATTATGGGTTCAAGTATGGTGTGAAGGTCAGAATAGATTTCTGCACGTTGATTTTCTACCCTCCCTTCGTTCAGGCTGTTTGTACTCGCAACAGCCGGTAAGTTGCGTGCCTCCACGTGTATCCTTGATGGATTTATCCCCCATATATACCTCAAATACGCCCGGACTTCTTCAGCTCGACTCCGTGAAAGATCGATTCTATCTTTTTCCACTCCATAATTGGAGTTACAACCCATTATGCTTATGTGGGCCTCAGGAAACTCTACAAGGCGTTTCCCTATAATGTTAAGCACTTGAATGTGCTTCTCCATCGCGCCCCTTAGATTACTTTCCAAGAATTTTTTGGTATCGACCTGATTCCCTAAAATGGAATACCGTTCGGAAATTTCGCTTTTGCCAGTGTCGAAAAACACATAGTTTAGCAGTGGCGAACTATCGATCGTGGTCAACTCCTCAATGGTCACCGTTTCTGGTTCTATGGATACTTGCCCATACGGCGAGCCTATGAGCTCGTGTATGACTTCTTGGTTCGAAACGGTAACCGGACATAAAGCCGTCTCAGTCTCATGTGTATCATCATAAACATCTATCACTTTGATACGTGCCTGAAGATTACGTAGTTTAGCCATTTTTTCTCTACCGAGGTCATTCAGGGAAATAGAATAAAATGGTTGCAATTCACCGGTCCCCTTCAGGGTTTTGATAGGTTGATCATCGCCCAAAACCGTCAGCTCCCAATTGGCAATGCCATATTCAGCCACTATGTGAGGCTGGATCTTGATCTCATCCATTTTATTAATTTCTACGACGAATTCCCCTGCAGCATCCCTTTGTATCTCTAACAAATCGTATTTTATCTCCACCCGTTGATTTTCTACACTGCCGCCCACAGCGTCCAGTGGTGAAGCATGTGCCGGCAAATTCCGTGACTCCACGTTTAGGCGCTGGGAATCCACTCCCCAAACATTGATAAGATACGCTTTCACTGTTTCAGCCCGTTGCCGCGAAAGGTCGAGATTATTCTCCTCCACACCAATACCGGAATTACAGCCTATGATTTGAACTTGAGCGGTCGGGTTTTGGGTC
>JAUUWD010000110.1 GCA_030589225.1 Desulfobacteraceae bacterium
ACCCCTAAATGCTCTGGGGTAAGTCGAGAATGTGGAGATGTCAGAAAAACGCCTTTCCAAGTCTCGTTAGCTTGAGCAAGGAGAGTGTTGACAGTTTCTGCTGTTTTTTGTGCGGAGGAGTATGTTTTGAATTCCATACCCTTTATAGGGCGGATCTCTGAATACAATTTGGCAACTATAAGTTTGAATATTTCTTCAAAATCATCCTCCCCAGAGTTGGCAAGAACCAATTCCTGGAGCCTGCCAAAAATCGATTCCCAATCACCAGGACGCATTGTATGCCTTTTAGCCATAAATTTATGCTCCTTAAATATTGTTCGCATATTACCCAGATAGCTCAGCCCATGTCAAGACGTCGTCAAGATATATGAAAATATCCTATTTTGGGTTATTTCCCTCAAATATGCTATTTATATCTTAAATATCTTTCACGAGATTATGCCACATCAGGATATTGCTAGATGAAATCAATTCACGATCCAAGATACCTCGAAATCATTGCAAGGCTTAGATCAGCCCGAAAAGGTATTGGGATGTCACAATCAGACCTTGGCCGTCGCATAGGGAAACCTCAGTCTTATATTTCTAAAATCGAAAACTGTGAGCGCCGTATTGATCTGGTAGAAGCTCTGACATTGTGCAATGCACTTGAGATTACACTCGAAACAATTGTCCCAACAGAATTGAGAGATATATTATCGAAGGGAAAATAAGCTTATATGCCTGATAAATTAACAGAAGAAGAAATCAAAGAATTGCAAGACTCCCTGTTCCCCCTCATAGGTGTACAGTTTGATATTCTAAGATTACCTCGACAGGCTCTAATAGAATTTGAACCTTCACAAGTCGGAACAATCGTTGGCGCACTTATGGACGCCTGTATCCCTCAATTACCAGAAATCATCAAAGACAATAAAGCCTTAGAAAAGGTTGGGTTGTCGAAACACGAAGGTATCTTAGGCGACCGTGAAGGCTACCCTGATTATCACCATAGCTCTGGGAAACGAATTGAGCTTAAACTGCTCTATGTCGATCCTGTTGGAATCGAAATGAAAAAACCTCCCACACCACGTGAGCCATCTGCCAGATTAACTCAAAAAGTGACTGTTAGGAATGTTGATCCAGCCTTGGATGCTTTATTGGTTATTGCCTACCAGCTTCAGGCGCATAAAGAGGATGAAAACATAATTAGCCCAACAATTCCTCAACGCTCACAGAAACTGACCCATTTGTGTTCATGAAAACTGACCCACTGAGTGCGCAGTTGTTTGAATAAAGCTGAGATGATATTTAAGGTGCCTTTTATGAAGAGTATTGAGTGGGAGTGGATTAATGATGCTTGTCGGTTTTACAATCCACATGAGTAGGCACCCGAAGAGATGGACCGTTGATACGGATGGTAATGCAGCGATGATTAAGTCGGTCTAACATGGCATCCACCAGGGGTTTTCGGTTGAACAAATCGTACCATTCAGAGTAATCAAGGTTAGTAGTAATTATAGTGGATTTATTGCCGTAGCGTTCACCCATCAACTTGAAGAATGCATTGACCTGTTCCGGTTTTAGGGTAAGGTAACCCAGTTCATCGATCAAAAGAAGGTCATAACGAGACAGACGTTTAATGAGCTTTGCTGTGGACCGATCAGCGAGAGATGCGTAGAGTTCATCGAGAAGGTCCTGGGCATTGTAAAATCGACCGCGGTATCCCTCAACCAAAGCAAGTCTCAAGAGACTGGATGCCAGGCCTGATTTGCCGGTGCCTGGATCACCGATAAATACAATATTTTCTATCCGCTCAATAAAGGAAAGCCCTGCCAGTTCTTTGATTTGATGTTTGCTGACTCCGGGCTGTTTATCAAAAGGGAAAGTTTTGATACTCCAATCCCATGGAATCTTAGCCTGTTTAAGCCTGTAATAGAGGCTACGTTCCTGACGGTATGCGTGCTCTTCCATGAGCAGACGATAAATCACTTCTGAGACAGAAGACCCCTCTTTCTCCGCTTGATCAAGCTCACGATCCAGGACATTATCCATGCCCTTAAGGCGCAACTCAATAAGCAACTGGTGGATTTTGGATCTCATCAGTCTTCATCTCCGTGTATGTTAAAAAAGTCACCGGCTACAAAGGAAAGTATCATCTGCTCCAAACGGTTTAGATCATAGAGTCCATAATAAAGCGCCTGTTCAACTGCCTTTTTAAATGCATCTTCGGGATAAGACCGTTTGAGGTCCAGGAGCCTTCGCATCGGCCTTAGCCCTCTGCCGCTCGAATGCTTTTTTAGTTCCCCTACATACTTGTCCAGATAGTCATTTTGTCCTCGAAGAATCATTTCTTCTTTGCATGGACCTGAGTGAGCCTTATACCGGTTAAAAGGAGGATGATGACCTTTTGCCGTGATCCTGGTATCGCGTTTGTCTATGAGCCTCGGGTGATCTGCAACTTTTTGATGTTTAAAGAAAATCAGGACACGGTCCCATGTTTTATGAACCTCCACTTTTTTGCCGACAAGTCTTTCAGGCACGGAATAGCGGTTAGTATCCACAGCCACATATCCGGATAGATCGACTGTCCTGTAAAGGATCATGTAAACCGGGGGAATATGAACCGGAAGAGGTTGGAGGTGAGGTTTTTCCAACAAATGGGCCTGATCAGGACTCATGCCCAGTGAACGCTTTGGCTTTCTGTTTGCAACCTCCATACACCATTTTCTGGCTTGATCATTGAGGTCATGCCAGTCTTTGAAGGTACGCCCTGCAAGAAAATTTCCTTCTGCATAAGAAAAATTTCTTTCCATTTTGGCTTTTCTATCCGGATCGTTTATCCGGTGAGGCACAAATTTTACCCCAAAGATAAGGCCAAAACGTTCCATTTCAGGTGCTATATCCGCATCCGGTCCACTTCCGTGTGCAACGATGACACTGGTATTGTCGATAATACATTTCGGACAGGCGCCGTCCATGAAACGGAATGCTTCGGTAAGGAATACTTTTGCCTCAAAACGTGTGAAGTTCGGATAATATTGAATAAAGAGCCTTCGACTGTATCCAAAAACAAGCCCCGCACATTGAGCTGTCAGTTTCTTTCCATCAACTACAATGCTATGAGGAGAAGTGTCATGCTGGCACTCCTGTCCTGGGCCAAATGAATAATCCCCCGTCCGCTTCTTTTTCTTTCCCTCACGCAAATCCATCTCCCGCACTATCCGGGTGAGAGTGCTATAAGGGATAAAATGGCCGTATTTGTCTTGAAGGATTTCCTGAATCCTGACCGCATTACCCCTGCAAGGTTTGAAAAGCTCCTGAATGATCGGCGTTATCTCCTCGTACCGGGATGTTGTGAAAGTCGCATCTTTTGTTTGTCCCCGCAGGACCCGACGAACACTGTTCCTTGATATGTTGAGGGTTCGGCTGATCTTTCGGATCTTGATTCCCTGCTGATGCAATGTCAGAATGGTTTGTTTTGTGTCGGGAGTTATCTTCATTGCTAAATCTCCTGATTTCTTTTTCCAAAGACAACATAAGTTTCCTGGTATCCTCAAAAGCCGTAACCAATATACGTCGGTCAAGGCTACTTTGTTCCTCGTAGATAACGGAGGGAACTTGTTTTATAAGTCCCCTAATGATATGACCTGCCATCTTTAATTCTTTGATCCATCTGCCTTCTGGCCCCTCTTTGAGGCAGTTGGCCTGATTTTCTTGTTCCGCACAATGAAGAGCCTTAATAAATAGGGCCGGCTCTTTGACCATTTTTTCTCTCTTTGTTCGGTTGGACTTTTGGTAGTGCCGGAAAAAATCTGAAAGGTCTCTTGTGGAGATATATTCTCTGGCCAGGTTTTCTGTAAGCATCCTGGCGTGGGCAGGTATTGCGCGCGCAATAGGCGCAATGACCCTGGAGGCAGCCCAGGTGGAAATTTTGCCGTTTCGGATTATTTCCAATACATCATCAGGCAGGGCATCAATAAGCGCCACTCTGCCCGATACCCAGGCCTGTTTTCGTCCAAGAAGAGACGCTATCCTTACTTGAGAAAGGCTATATTTGTCTCGGAGTTCCCGGATCAAAGCAGCCTGCTCAATGGCATCCCACCTCCGATCATTACTCCTTGCCAGTACCCGAACCAATGCCTCCTGCTCTTTTAAGTTCCATATCTCTGCCAGGACTGTATCCCTGCCGCAGCGTTTAAGGGCCGATACCCTCAGATATCCGTCCATAAGCACAAAACAAGAGGGCTTCTCCATTAAGGCAGCCACAGGAACGATTTGGCCGCAACGTTGTATTGAATGCATAAGAGAGGAAACGTTTTCAGGCTTATGTACCCTGGTGTGAGCGTAGCGAAGATCGAGATGAGCAATTTCTATCTCAGTTACTTCATGTATGTGTTTATTTGGTTCCATCACAGATCTGGTTAACGCGTCCATCTTTGCAAGATTAATCGTGTTTTATTCCTAAAGATTCTCTGATGACCAGCTGGACAGTCGCAGGATCTTTTTGGGCCATTTCTTCAGGTTTAAGAGATTTTCTTATGGAAATGACAGGTGTTTTGGGCAGAGAAAGGACCTGAAAAAAATGCCCGTCAAATGCTATTAAATCTTTCTTTATCAATGCGTCTCTGGCCAGGATATAGTCATCGACACACATGCGCAAAACAGTACAGATCTTGTCGTAACTATAATAGGAAAGCCCGTTTCTATCGCCGACCAGCACCAAAAATACATAAAGCAAGAGTTCATGGTGAGTGAGACTGGTAAAAAAGCCATTTCTTATAAATCTATGTTCTATGAAGGCAAAGCTGCCAGTGATCTTACGGACCCGCTGGGGACAAAGGGGCGTCCTTTCAATCATAGTTATCCTCCTTTGAGTCTCAGTTCCAATGCCATCTACGTGCTTCCATAGCCTCGACGAGGAAATTCATCCACAATTTCCCCTGAAGCCCCGCAGAAATGGCAACGACCGGTTTTATCAAACCATGATCTCATATTAAGAACCAGCAACCGGGCATATAATAGTAGGGTAATACACCAGGGGGGCAGGACTGTGGTAGATGCATCATCCATGTTTTTTTGATTTTTTTTGCTTATGCGATGACGACGACGGTTTTCAGCTTCTCGGTGGGCTTTTTTCCCTTTCGGAGTTTGGCGGTATTGTCTCTGGGCTTCACTTTGTCTTTTGAGTTTTCCTGCAATGCGGCATTCATCACTGCAATAGGCCTGCCCCCTCCAGCAAGACCGGCAAATACAGAAAAAAAGACCACACCAGCGACATTGAACCCCGATTAATAGCAAAAAAACGGCCTCTAACCTTGCAAATAGTCAGAAACCGTAGTAATATAGAATATGTTTGGTTTTTGCTTCTCACATGTTTGCGAAGCTCTTTTTAAAAGCCCGAAGCTGCTACTTCGGGCTTTCCTTTTTTAATCCATCCTGAAATGTCCACAAACCGTCTTTGCCTAACCACTGCCAAAGCTTAAAAAACTATCTTATTCCCTGCAATATAGAAAAGGTAATAGGTCAGTTGCCAGAGCCATATCAATTGCGAGAAAAAATAGCACAGGCATCAAAAAAAGGATATTCACAATGGTTTTCCTTTAGATCTGGTTCTTATCCTTAATTTTGATTTGTTATCTTAGATGGGTCAAATCTCAGAGCATTTGGCAAGCTTAAAAATAGATGGGTTCGTTTTTATGAGTATAGGTGGGTCAGTCTTGATGAGCGTCAAAGCAAAACCTCAGAACATTTAAATCGCACCACTTTCCTTGATTCCAGCATCAAATCTTCACCAGTCTGAGGATTCCTTCCCCTCCGTCTTCTTTTGTCTTTTACGCAGAATTTCCCGAATCCACTGACAAGAACATCCTCACCATTCACCAAGGTGTCTTTTATGATCCCCAACAGCTTATCTACTAGTCTCCGGCTATCTTTTTTCGTGAATTCACACACATCCCGAACAGTTTCAACAAGATTTGCC
>JAUUWD010000350.1 GCA_030589225.1 Desulfobacteraceae bacterium
GGTGAGGGACTACGTGAGGGAAAATGCCGAAAAGCTGCACGGCCAGCTTGAAGAGATGGAACAAAAGAGGTAGTAAGCCGTTATTAGTTCAAGCCTGGCTCCGTCGTAGATAAGCATTTGGCATTTCAGCGCTTATATAGAAAGAATCAACAGCACAACAGAACCATCCTTATGCAAGCATAAGGATGGTTCTGTTTTTTAATTGCGGGGACACCATACGTTTTTCCCCACGGTGGGACCCTACGTGGCTACGCTTTCTGCCATGGCACGAATGGCGCGAGTAGTGGCTCCCGGAATACCCCATCACGTGAACCAACGGGGCGATCGGCGAGGCACATCGGCGCCATACCCGAAGGGTCAATTTCAGGGAAGGATGGCGGGGACAACAGCCCGTTGAGGCTTGACCCTCTAGCTACATAGCTGCCGCATTCCAGGTTTGCTCTTTATTTTCAGGGCTTCATATGCTATTGTTCTAAATAAGCAAAGTATAGTATATGTAGTATTTTTAATAGGTTGGGCAAGAAGCAAGTGCGTGTTACTGCAACTAATGTGCAAAATAGGCATGTCACTTAGCAGCCATGAGGAAGAAGACACGGAATAGCTCTGGTAATAGTGTGGGACTTCCTGAGTTTATTTTTCCACTCTTTTGGGAATATGATCCTGAGAACATTGATATTGAGCTTCATGCCAACATAATCATGGAGCGTGTCATGGAAAGGGGACCTTGGATTTCTATGGTTTGGCTAAAGAAAACCTATTCCAGAAATCAGCTTGTTTCTTATTTAGAAAAAAGAGGAAACCGAATCTTATCCCCTCGTGAACTCAATTACTGGGCCCTTATGAGCGGTGTATCTGCTGACAAGAGAAAGAACTGGCTTAAAAATGCAAGCGAAAGGCATGATGTCTGGAGAGACCGGCATTCACACTGAAGTATTGAGCAAACCTCAAAAGAAGGTGCTCCCTCCTCTGGCAAAGGCACTCGCCAACACCGATTTTTATCTGGCAGGTGGGACGGCCCTCGCTCTTCAGGTTGGGCATCGCCAGTCCATTGATTTTGATTGGTTTACTCCCCAACTTGGAGATCCCGAAGCCCTGTTCCACCGTTTGAAATCGTTCAATATGACTTTTGAAATCCAATCAATAGGTCCAGAAAGCGTTTATCTTGTCATAGACACAGTGCAGATGAGTTTGATTTTCAGGGAAGGATGGCGGGGGCATCATGGTGTCCTTGGAACTCTCGGGACTCTACTGTATGAGGTGCATTCATGAATGATACCACCAATGTAAGCCCTCCCTGCAAGCCCGACATTTCGGAAGAAATGCTCTCCAGGTGGCAAACCATTGTGGACTTGATGGCCAGGATTGTGGGGGTTCCCGCAGCACTCATCATGAAGGTGGATCCACCACAAATTGAAGTATTGGTCGCCAGCGCTACCGAGAGCAATCCTTACAAACAGGGGGAAAGAGCTGACTTAAATACTGGAATGTACTGCGAGACCGTGATGGCACAGCGTTCCCCGCTGCTGGTTCCCGATGCCCTGAAAGATCGGGACTGGGATCACAATCCCGATATTAAACTCGATATGATTTCCTACCTGGGCTTTCCTCTCCAGTGGCCTGATGGTGAGATTTTTGGCACTATCTGTGTGCTTGATTCAAAGGAGAACCAATATAGCAAAACCTATGTGGACCTGATATCACAATTCAAGGAGCCTGTCGAGGCCCACCTTGGTTTGTTGTATGCTCATGAGCATCTCCAAGACCTGGTACAGGAAAGAACCGCAGAACTAAAAGACGCCAAGGAGCAACTTCACCAGAACCTTGCCGAAACCGAAGAAGCAAAGCAAAGCCTCCAGGAACGCGTGCGGTTCGAAAAATTGGTATCAAGGCTTTCCGCTCAATTCATCAATTTGCCTTTCGAACAGATAGATGGGAAAATCGATGACGGTCTCAAGCTCGTTGCAGAGTCTCTTGATATTGATCGCTCACTTCTCCATGAATTTTCAGGAAACAGACAAGACTTGCGCTTATCCCATTATTTTGTAAGGCCAGGAATACAAGTGCCTACAAGTATAATCACTAGTGTGGACCAACCCTATTTCGCGAAAACTATCTTAAATAACGAAATCATAAGAATGGAGCGGATTGACAATCTTCCCAAAGACGCGAAACTCGAAAGAAAATATTTGATGGAACAGGGCGTTAAATCGGGCCTTGCCATACCTCTGATCGTGGGGAAAGAACCGGTGGGAGCATTGACTTTTACAACTGCCTATCGTGAACGATCATGGCCAGATGAAGTGGTTCAACGGCTCCAACTGATCAGTGAAGTCTTCGCAAATGCCTTAGATAGAAAACACAAAGAGCAAAAACTCCGTAAAGCTTTCGCGGAAATTGAAAAACAACTGCAATTCGAAAAACTGATATCAGAGCTTTCCGCTGAATTCATCAATTTGCATCCTGATCAGATCGATCAAGGAATCGATGCTGGTCTCAAGTATATTTCTGAACAACTCGGCATCGACCGAATTGCTTTGCTCCAATTCTCAGAAGACAAGACAGAATTGCATCTGACTCACACCCATGCACTTAACCAACAACAACGTGCTCCGCTCTTTTTGGTGAGCGAACAGCT
>JAUUWD010000332.1 GCA_030589225.1 Desulfobacteraceae bacterium
ATGAGTTATTTCCATCCGGACCTGGCAAAGGCGCCTGTAAAATGGCAGGGCTGCCAAAACCCACAGGATGCGTCTAATTCTATTTCTGTAAATCAACACGCAAGCAAATCGTTCGAAACTGACAGGGTGCAAAAGGTGCCAGAAGGGCTCCATTGTGCCCTTTTCTTTTCAGGTGACCTCCCTAACCCGGATAATCCTCCACTATTTTTTTATAAAGGCCGGGCCTTCGCTGAGGAATAAAGTATTTCATTCTATGTAGTCTCACATCTTGCAGGTAGTCCGCTTTCAGATCTGTAAAAAGTATTCTTTCTTCCCTGCCCGTGTACTTGGCCAGTATTTTCCCATCCGGACCTAAAACAAGGGCAACGCCCGGGAACAGAAAATCATCACTGTTACTTCCCACCTGGTTGCAGGCGACTATGAAAACTCCATTATCAAAGGCCCTGGCTGGAAGATGCCTCATCCAGCTCTGGAATTTCCCTTTGGGATCTCCCCTTGGAGAAGCATGAGGGAAAAAAAGGATATCGGCACCCATCAGGGCAAGGACGGCACTGATTTCAGGAAAGTGGGTCTCATAGCAAAGCGCAACGCCGAAAGTGGTATTCCCAAAATTGTAGACCTCAATATCTTGACCGGCCTGGTAAACGCCTTTTTCAGCAGGTGACAGGTGCGTCTTCCTGTAAAGCCCGATCAGGCCCTCAGGGCCTGCTATCACCTGTGTGATGTAAGGCTTTTTCGCATCTGAAACTTCTATTAAGCCGGCAATGATAACCAAGTGCGCTTCACGGGCCAATTCTACTAACCGATCCATGATTTTGTCCGCAGCTGGCCCCTTGTAAACCTCGGCTGGTCGCTTCAAGGTATACCCGGTCACAGAAAGCTCCGGGAAACAGACTATGCTTGCCCCCTCCCCCGAAGCCTCAGAAACAAGAGACTCGATGCGGTCGAGGTTTTTTTCCACCTCGCCCAACGGAGCATGCATGCAGACAGCCGCTATCCTAAAATCATCCATTGGCATCCCCCTGTATCTAATCACAACGTTCTTTCTTCCGCTGATAGAGAAGGATTTCTTTTCATGTATTCAAGACGATTCAGGCCGTTTATGTAAGCCTTTGCGCTGGCCGTAATAATATCCGGATCAGCGCCTTTCCCAAGGGCTACAAGGCCGTTTTCCTTAAGACGCACTGTCACCTCTCCTTGCGCATCCATGCCCCCGCTGATAGCATTAACCGAAAAACGCAACAGCTTGGCCTGGCTGCCTACCATTTTAGAGATGGTGTTGAAAGTAGCGTCAATGGGCCCAATACCAAATCCTGCGCTCAGGGTCTCACTCCCCTGGATCTTTAATTTGACTGTGGCCGTGGGCACAGCTACATTACCACTCACCACATTAAGGTAATCCAATTGGTAGACATCAGGAACCCTGAGAATTTCCTCAGCCACCAGGACCTCAATGTCTTCGTCGAGGATCTCTTTTCGCTTGTCAGCAAGTCCCTTGAATTTATCAAACAGCTTATTCAGTTCCCCGTTCGACAAGTCATATCCCAGCTCCTGCAGTTTCTGCTTGAAAGCGTGTCGTCCGGAGTGTTTACCAAGCACCAGGCGGTTTCTGGCAAGACCTATTGTTTCCGGTTTCATGATTTCATATGTCATCGGGTTTTTCAATATGCCGTCCTGGTGAATGCCTGCCTCGTGTGCAAAGGCATTTGCGCCCACCACCGCCTTGTTGGGCTGAACCACAATACCCGTGACCATGCTCACCAATCGACTGGTGGAGTGGATTTCTGGCATATTTATGTTAGTATTGAGTCCCAGGAGATCGTTGCGAGTATAAAGCCCCATCACAACCTCCTCAAGGGACGTATTACCAGCCCTCTCACCTATCCCATTAATGGTCACTTCAACCTGACGCGCCCCTGCTTTAAGCCCGGCCAGCGTATTTGCCGTGGCTAAACCCAAATCGTTATGGCAATGGATACTAAGCACAACGCGATGAATATTGGGTGTATGTTGTCGAATGTAAGAAATGAGTTGTGTAAATTCATCAGGCATTGCATAGCCCACAGTGTCCGGCAGATTTACAGTGGTGGCGCCTGCTTCGATGGCCGCTTCAAATACGCGGCATAGAAAATCCGGATCGCTCCGTGATCCGTCCTCTGCTGAAAATTCCACATTACCGGTAAGAGTCCTGGCATAACGGACCGCATCAACAGCCTTGTTGATCACCTGGTCTCGGGTCATTTTCAGCTTGTGCTCCAGATGGATATCCGATGTGGCAATAAAGGTATGAATCCTCGGATGGGCGGCCTCCTTAATCGCCCCCCAGGCCCGATCAATATCCTCTTTTGAGGCCCTTGCCAGGGCAGTTACCTGAGTATTGCGAATTTTTCCGGCAATCAGTTCAACGGCTTCAAAATCGCCCGGAGACGCAGCCGGAAAGCCTGCTTCCATAGCGTCCACTCCCAGTTTCTCTAATTGTGTTGCCAGCCGCATCTTTTCAGCGGCATTCATAGTCGCACCCGGAGACTGCTCGCCGTCCCGTAATGTTGTATCAAAAACAATGACCTGATCTTTCATAGGAATAACCTCCTTCGTAATTATCGCGGAATTTTTTCTCTAAATTAAGTAAGTTCCCAATAAATTCGGGTTTGTTTCTTGTAGGGCGGGGTTTTATACCCCGCCAATAACTATTCCGTTAAGAACACGCCACAGATTCCGATACTTTCGGAAATCTGTGGCAAATTTCTCCATTTTCTGGCTATTGTTCATATCCATTTTTTACCTTTCTCCAGTTTTGCATAAAAAAAACCGTTATCAGGCGGGCCTGATAACGGTTTTTAGAGGGTTTTATTAAAGCAACTAAATCATTATCAGGTC
>JAUUWD010000088.1 GCA_030589225.1 Desulfobacteraceae bacterium
TTCCGCTTCGCTTCAGACGGGATCTTCGACAGGGTTCAACGTTCAGGGTTTCCCGCTGAAAGCGGGATTTAGCCTGGGTTGGGGTCGCATTTTTCATATTGCTTGACATAGTTGATGAACCTATGAACGGCAGCAGTTACGCGCAATGTGCCACCCCTCGATATCTCAAAACCGTGCGATTTTCATCAGTTAACCTTGAACCGTGAACCATGGAACTTTGAACCTGAGTAGTTACAAAAAATATAGCCGAGTTGTTACCATAATACAAAACATGGAGGGTGCCAAATGGAAAACAAAGAATTGGATTCCCGGCTGAGGTTGTTTCAACAGGCCAATATGAAAGGTAAGGTGGTCCTCGTCAGGGTGGATCATAACGTTGTTAAGAATGGGATCATCAAGGACCCGTATCGCATTGAGGCCACCTTAGGAACGCTCTATGCCATTGCTGAGAAAGGGGGACGGGCCATACTTATGACCCACGTTGGCCGGCCCAGAGATAAGAAATCGGGCAAAATCACCTGCAGGGAAGGAGAATCTGTCCGGCCTATAGCTCAGTACCTTGAAGAGAAACTCCCCATTAAAATACATGTCCAGGAGTTCCCGGTAGATTCTGAAAATGGCATTATGCACCTTGATGAAACCATTGAATCGTCCATTGAAGCTCTTAAAAGAGGGCGAGTCGGGCTGGTTTATCTCCCCAATTCGCGCTGGTTTAGAGGGGAGCAGGCTGAAGGGCCTGAGAGGGACGTATTTGCCAGAGAGCTCGCCGCTGTAGCAGACCTTTATGTCAACGATGCCTTTGGCTCTTATCGGGCCCACGTATCCACCTATGATGTGGCCAAGCTCTTACCTGCCTATGCAGGTGCTCTGCTCCAGAAAGAACTCAAGAATCTCCACAGGGTGCTTGATCCCAAAAGGCCCTTTATCGCAGTCATTGCAGGGGCCAAATACGACACTAAGATTGGCCCGCTCAAGGCCCTCTACAACAAGGTGGACAATTTGATTTTAGGTGGGCTGATGTACAACACCTTCCTTTCAGCCAAATATGGAGTGGAAATTGCCGGGGTCTCGAAGGAAGACAGAGCGCTTGCAATGGAACTTGTCGAGCTGGACAGGAAAGAGAGTAAGATCCTGGAACTGCCCTATTTGGTAGAGTCAGATACAACAGAAGGAAAAAATCAAGGACAATACAGGACTGTCAAAATCGATGATTTCAAAGAAGGAAAAACATTTAAGTACCTTCTGGATTTCGATCCAAGATCTCTTGAAGAGCCAAACGTGAAAGATGCCATCAATTCAGCAAAAACTATCTTTGTGAATGCGGTTATGGGATTGATGCCCTCGTTTTTTCAGGGTTCCCAGGCCCTGTATCGGTTGATTGCCAACAATGGGCCGGCATTGAAGCTATTTGGAGGGGGAGATACCCTTCAGGAGCTTAAGAATCTCTGCCCCGGTATCTATATGGCAGGCCTCGATGCACCGGAGACCTACTATTTCACCGGTGGGGGAAGCGTACTGGCAGCCATAGAGCAGGGGAGTCCGTATCGCCTGAAGCCTGTGGAAGCGTTAATGGAGGAAAGTTCATAATGCCCATCACACCCATCTTCAATCCAGAAAAAGCGGGGCGTCCCATGCGGGTAGCAGCCTTTATGTCAGGTTCAGGCACGAACATTACAAAACTGATCCAACGTGAAAAGGAGCTGGAGGCCAGGGAGGCGACATCCCCGTTTCAAGTAATCTTCATATTCAGTGATCGGTCAGACGGGGTCTGTGCCGGAGAAAAGATAGCCTGTGAAAATGGCCTCCCCTACTTCAGCCATGATATTCGCGCGTTCCATCGAGTAAGATCACTAAAAAGGTCTGTTAAAACACCTGCGGGCCTTGCGGCCAGAAAAGAATATGATCGTGTGGCCAAAGGGTTAGTGGAGACCTTTGATATCGATGTGATCGCTCTTGGCGGATACATGAGTTACATCACCCTGAACAGGTGCGTTAACGTTCATCCAGCCGATCTTTCTATCTGTTTGTCTGATGGCCGGAGAAAATATGTGGGCGATAATGCGGTTCGGGATGCAATCTATGCCGGAGAAACCATGCTTCGTGCTTCCACACTCTGGACAGATGAAGATGTTGATACGGGGCCCCTTTTGATGGTGTCAAAACCTCTATTTGTTGAACTTCCAGAGCCCCTTGAAAGGCTGACCAAAGATAAAGAGAAATTCCTCGAAATAGTGGACGAGCATCAGGAGCGCCTTAAGGCAGTTGGAGATTGGAAGATATTCCCCTTGAGCATCGAGATGATATCCAGGGGCCGCTTCGCGCTTGATGAAAAAAATCAGGTTTATGTGGATGGGAAACCTGTACCGGATGGAGGAAAAAACAGATGAATAAATGCCGTGTGATTTTATTCACGTTTCTCGTGGGAATTGTTTCAGCCAGTATGGCTTTTACCGGCAATAGCGATGAGTATCGTGCAAAGCGCGAGCGGATGATCAAGGAAATAGAAGAGGATGTAAGGGTAACAAGCAGGAGAATAGGTAAAAAACAACTGAGCACATCCGTTATGAAGGCTATGGCGAACGTGCCCCGGCATGAATTTGTACCAAGGAGTCTCAGGCGTGCAGCTTATGAAAATCGCCCTCTTCCCATTGGTTATGGCCAGACTATTTCCCAACCGTACATTGTGGCCTTAATGACTGACCTTCTCGACGTTGAGGGCGATGATATCGTCCTGGAGGTGGGAACAGGTTCCGGGTATCAGGCGGCTATCCTGGCTGAATTGGTTAAAAAGGTCTACACAATTGAGATAATCAAAGAGCTCGGGGAGCAGGCAAAAGGGCGGTTAGAGGATCTGGGTTATCAGAATATAGCTGTTCAGGTCGGTGATGGATATTATGGTCTTGAAGGACTTGCTCCCTTTGATGGTATTATCGTTACAGCCGCAGCCAACCACGTCCCGCCACCTCTCATCAAGCAATTGAGGCCCGGGGGCAAAATGGTCATTCCTGTTGGCGGTGCGTTTATGACTCAACAGCTTATGCTGGTGGAAAAGAGAAATGATGGTAAAATCATAACGAAACAGGTACTGCCCGTTATATTTGTGCCCCTTACCGGTGGTCATTGATGATACGCCCTGGTTTTTCTATCTTTCTCATTTCAGCCGCAGCCATCAGTTATGAAATCCTTCTGATACGGTTACTCAGCATCATCCAGTGGCACCATTTCGTCTCCATGATTATCAGCCTCGCCCTCCTCGGCTATGGCGCAAGCGGTACCTTCGTCGCTCTCACCCAGAAATGGTTTGTTCCCCGATTTGGCGTGTTTTTCATAGGCAATGCGACTCTTTTTGGTCTCACAATGGTGGGCAGTTTCATCATTGCCCAGCAGATTGCCTTTAATCCTCTTGAAATCATGTGGGAAAACAGGCAGTTTCTCCGCTTGCTCGGCGTTTATCTGGCCCTTTTTGTGCCTTTTTTCTGTGCAGCGAATTGTATCTGCATTGTTTTTATACGCTTTAAAGATCAGATCCATCGCATTTACCGTTTTGATCTCCTTGGGGCCGGCGTGGGCGCTCTTTTGATGGTTTTTATGCTTTTTAAATTTTCTCCCGCCACCTGTCTCAAGATTCTCGGGGCCGCAGGACCCTTCGCCGCTGCATTATTAGCCCTGAGCTTACATGTATCCTGGTCCCGCAGAGCTGCATTCGGTTTAATGCTATTTGGCTGTATGGCGCCTTTTATCTGGCCCCAAGAGTGGGTTTCCCTTCGGATATCGGAGTATAAGGGATTAAGCCTTGCGCTACGTGCTCCTAATACCAAAATCATCAGTGAACATTTCAGTCCCCTGGGGTGGCTTGCAGTTGTTCAAAGCCCCACCATTCCTTTTCGATATGCGCCCGGCCTGAGTTTGAACTGTTCCATGGAACCCCCACCACAGTTAGGCATTTTCACTGACGGCAATGCCTTTAGCCCAATCACACGGTATGACGGCAACCGGGAACATATCGCCCATTTAGATTATCTTTCATCCGCTCTTCCTTACCATCTGTTGGAGGGACCTGAAGTCCTGATCCTTGGTGCCGGAGGTGGAATGGATGTTCTAATGGCCCTGTACCACCAGGCAAAAAATATTGATGCGGTGGAAATTAACCCTCAGGTCGTAGACCTCGTTCGCCGGATGCATGCCGATTTTGCCGGCCATATTTACCAAAAAGACGAAGTCATGGTTTACCTTGCTGAAGCGCGAGGATTTGTGACTAAAGGGAGGAAGAGTTATGATTTGATTCAAGTCTCTTTGCTGGACTCTTTCAGCTCCTCCATATCAGGGGCAGGAGCGCTTAACGCCTCATATCTCTACACAGTGGAGGCCTTACAGGAATATTTTCACCGCCTGAAGCCTGGCGGTTTTTTGGCCATCACCCGTTGGCTTAAGGTGCCGCCGAAAGATGCTTTAAGGCTTTTTGGGACCGCAATCACGGCATGTCAAGAATTGGGTATGGATGATCCCGGCCAGCAACTGGCAATGATCCGAAGCTGGAAGACAACGACATTGCTGCTAAAAAAAGGTGTGTTTTCATAGGCCGAAATCTCTGCCATAAAATCTTTTTGCCACGAACGGTCATTTGACGCTGTGTATTATCCCGGAATCACAAAAACTGAAGTCAATCAATATAATCTCCTGGAAGAACCATATTTTTATCAAGGAGTGACTGCGCTTCTTGGAAAAGAAAGGGATGAATTTGTCAATCGTTACAAATTTCATATCTCCCCCACTACTGATGGTCGGCCCTATTTTTTTCACTTTTTCAAGTGGCGTACGCTTCGAGAAATCCTGGCACTGAAAGGACAAGGCGGGCTGCCACTGCTTGAATGGGGCTACCCAGTCCTGGTTGCAACACTCCTTCAGGCTGTCATAATGAGCTTTGTCCTTGTTTTACTTCCCCTCGCACTTCTGACACGCAATATAATGGCCAGGCGACAGCGAGGACGGGTTATTTCCTATTTTTTCTGCCTGGGGCTTGCATTTCTATTCATTGAAATGGCATTTATTCAGAAATTTATTCTTTTTCTCCATCATCCGGTTTATTCAGCATCTGCTGTTTTATGCGCCTTCCTCACCTTCGCCGGCCTGGGAAGTGGTTTCTCCAAACGCTGGTCCGAAAATCTTGAAAGACTTTGCGCGCGCGCCAACGGGTTGCCCATCGCCACTGCGGTTGCAGGTATTGGGATTATTTCTTTCCTCTATGTGATATTTCTGCCTCTCATATTTCAACACTGGATGTGCTTATCAAACTTATGGAAAATCCCAATTACCATCCTTCTTATTGCTCCATTGGCCTTTTGCATGGGCATGCCTTTTCCGCTTGGCCTGTCGAAAGTAGCTTATACAAGATCGGATTTTATTCCATGGGCCTGGGGGATAAATGGCTGTGCCTCGGTACTAAGCGCCATTCTGGCGACCATATTGTCCGTTCATTTTGGTTTCAATCTTGTTATAGGAATAGCTTTAGTGCTCTATTTCATTTCAGCCGTAGTTCTTTGGAGGCCACTGGATAAAACGACATGAAAGTTCATTGGTGTTCATTTCCAGAATTTGTAATTGTCGTCTGGATCATATCCATCGGCACAGTGTCTTATCTCTCCGTAGTACCTCAGGTTGAGTTTCCGTTTTATTTCAGGTGGTCAGACAAGCTATATCATTTTCTTGCTTATTTCTGGCTGTCAGTCCTGCCGTTCTTTGGGTTTGCAAGTGCAAAGAAGGCCCTGACATGGGCACTTTTGATGATCCTTCTGGGAATCGGACTTGAATTTGCCCAAGGTTTTGTACCAGGGAGACTTTTCTCAATTTGGGATATGATTGCGAATAGCTTAGGCGCAAGCGCAGGTATATTTTGCGGGATGAGCATTAGAACCGGAGGGCATTAAGTCTTAGTAACCTTAGCGATAAAATTCTGCTCAACCTGTGCAGAAAATTGCAAAATTGAAAAAGTGTGAAGTGTCTAAAGTGAACTAAAGTGCCTAAAATTGTGGAATTCTTTTTTTTATAAAAACAGATGGAGCGAAGCGACTCATTAACTTTAGCTCACTTGTAACTTTTCCGGTTTATCCGGGTTAGGGAATAGCCCATCTGTAAGAAGGATATGGCCTAGGAGGCTGTCCGAGAATGGCTATTTCCCCCAATCTCTGCGTCAGGTTCAAATTATAATCCTCGAAATACTTCAATATATTCCTGTGGTTATAATTTTCGCCTTCCTTAATCTTGGAAAAAATATCTCATTCTCAGACAGCCTCCTAGTTGTTCATTTGCTGTTTTTTCTGGAGAATCTGTCGCTGGTATTTGTATATTAATTCTGTCAGGGCTTTTTCTTCCTTTGCTTCCATGCTTATAAACTGAAGGGCACAGCAATTTTTGTCCTTTGATGGATCTTCTACCAACCGTACCACCATTGCCTTTTCAATATGAACTCTTAAATCTTCCCCCTCTAACGGAAACACCATTTCGATATCACTTAGATATTCCCCGGCATTAAAGATCGTCTCCTCTTTGCAGCCTTCCTTTCGCCCGACAAGTACAGCAAGGGTGCCACCCAGACTGATATTGAGCACTTTCATTTCCAACAGGGTTGAATCCACCTGAATATGCAGTTTTGTATCAGAGGGGACGGCTAACCTGAAATCCTTCCTTCTTTGTTTTCGTTCAATGAATTCAGGAAACCTTACTCCTATTTCATCGCGGTAAATCTCCCAGCC
>JAUUWD010000317.1 GCA_030589225.1 Desulfobacteraceae bacterium
CAGCCATGACGAGATCAAGAATTTCATTAAGGGGAGATAAGGGTTGGAAACTTGATTCTATCTCTTATATATGCAAAATTTCCTATCAGGTTTTTGGATTGGAGGATTCATGGCGCTGAACGGATAGGGTTAACGTTTCCCAAGTGCATTGGCTTATCAGAATCAGTTTTCAGGGCGATTGTCAATGGATCGAGGGCCTGCCCGCCGTCTTTGTGGAGGGTTTACCCGCTGTTTTTCTAGTGGGCTTGCCCGCTGTCCTTCTGGAGGGCCTGACCCCATTCACTTATTTAAGATGTGACCCCGTTCTTTTTTCCGGTGTTTTTTCTAAAAACAAATCAAATGGTCTGGCTTTTGTCAATAATTAAGTAAGGTGTCCCCGGAATACTGAAGCCCGCCATAACACACGATAACCCGTTGCTTTTTTTGCAGATCAGGGATATCTTGTACCCGATCACCGAGACCAAATGGATACGAACATCAGAAAAAACCTCTCCTTTGCCCTGACCAGCGGCCTGTTGCTGGGTATCCCTTGGATTATTCCACCTTTTTTCTTTCTGATCTTTATTGCCTGGGTGCCCCTCTTTCAACTGGAAGAGAATATCTGCCACAACCAAAACCGTTATGCCCTATTTAATTACGCCTTTGCCGGTTTCCTCCTGTGGAATATTCTGGGGTACTGGTGGATTTCACAGGTACAATGGCTGGGGGCCATACTCATAATCTTGGCCAATTCCCTTATACAGGCCCTCGTATTCTGGTCGGCAAGCCGTGTCCGAACCATTCTAAGAATTCCATTGTTCTTCCCTTTTCTGCTCATCTGGATGGGGTACGAACATTTTCATAACACCTGGGATCTGGCCTGGCCCTGGCTCAACCTGGGAAACTCCCTGGTCACGGCACTAAAGCTCATCCAATGGTATGAGTTTACCGGTGTTCGTGGTGGGAGCCTCTGGATCATTCTGACAAATTTTGCCGTCTTCAAGGCGTATGAGATCTATCAAAAAAAGGGTTTGGGTTCAATGGCGCCTGTTGGGGCGGGAATCCTTCTTTTGTTACTTGTCCCCTCCTTTGTATCGCATCAAATCTACCGCAATTTTCAAGAGGGGGGAGAAACCGTCAAAATAGCCCTTATTCAGCCCAATCTCGATCCATACACGGAAAAATTTGTACCGGAAAAACAGGCCCAACACCTGGAAGAATTTTTCAGGACTGCAGAGACCATCTGCGATGACGAAATCCTATACCTGTTCGGCCCCGAAACCCTTATTGTACAACAAATTGACGAGAAAAATCCCTCGGCGTCGCCATATTACCGTCAATTACTGGATTTCCAGCAAAAACACCCACGGCTCAATTGTCTTTTGGGTGTACACAGCTACCAGAAACTGGGCAATGATATCCCTCCGGGGAGTCGTTTTGACCGGGAAAAGGATTTTTACTACGAGGCCTTCAATACTGCGCTTTTCCTGGCGCCGGGCTCCGCCCCCCAGTTCTATCACAAGACCAAGTTGGTTCCCACATTCGAGCGGATGCCCTTTGTGCAATATCTGGGCTTTCTGGGAAGGTTCTCCCTTGAGCTTGGCGGATACAACGGCACATACAGCTACCGCCAGGAGAGCACCAATTTTGTATCGCCCGACGGTTCCACAAGCATCCTGCCAATCGTTTGTTTTGAATCGGTATTCGGCCCCTACTGCGCTCAAAACCTGTCACAAAAAAAGGGCTTTATCTGCATGATCACAAACGACGGATGGTGGAAAAACACGCCGGGTTATCGTCATCACTACAATTTCAGCCCCATTCGTGCCATCGAATGCCGCCGGGACCTGGTTCGCGTGGCCAACACCGGCATTTCCGCCATTATCGATGCAAAAGGTATGGTGATTGCACAAACCCCCTGGTGGAAAAAGGCCACACTCATAGGAAAGATTCATCTCCGGCAGGGACACACTTTTTTCGCTCGGCATGGAGATTATCTGGGACGGATTTCCCTGGCCTTGGGGATCCTTTTAATTATATACGGAGTAATTCGAAACCTCATAAATAAGAAGAAGAATGAATCCGGGTAAGGGCCGTGGGATGAATATATCATTCCGAAGGGATTGCCCTATAAGATAAACAGGGCCTTGGAAAGGATCTGACAATGCGCAATACCGTTCATGACACATTCATCGGTAAGACCTTTATGCGCCGGCTGGCGCTGATCATCTTTAAAGTCTCAGGATGGAAGGCCGCGGGGCAAAGGCCCAGTCTCCCAAAATACGTCATAATCGCGGCGCCCCATACATCCAACTGGGATTTTGTCTACACCATCTGTCTTGCATTCATCCTTGGAATAAAACCCCTGATCATGATGAAGCGTGCCTGGTTCCGCTGGCCCATGGCACCCTTCCTGCGATGGTTGGGGGCCTTTCCCATTGACCGCTCAGGATCACACAATGTTGTTGCACAATCGATTCAGGCCTTTAACGAACATACACGGATGGTTATGGTGGTCCCCCCTTCCGGCACCCGCAAAAAAGTCATGTACTGGAAGACCGGATTTTACCATATTGCCAGAGGTGCGGGTGTCCCGGTCGTGCTTGGGTATCTGGATTACAGGCAAAAGGTCGGGGGCATCGGACCGACGGTTCACATAACGGGCCATATGGAAGCGGATATGAAAACCATTCGAGGTTTTTATGCCGATATAAAGGGCAAATACCCCAGGAAGAACGGCGATTCCTTTGTTGTTTCAGGACCGAAAATGCTGCCGTAAAAGTCAAGGCTCTAAACCTTTAAGAAGCTTTCGAGAAATAAACCTGCTCACCCTCCGACCCCTGTATCCCATGCATCCGGATGCCCTATTCCTGACGGCCCCCACATGGAGCCTCTCACGGGGGTTTGTAACCTGGTGTGAGGGATGATTGGCATCCGGCTCGTAGAGCCTACGCCTCGGAGAGTGGCTTCCTTAGTGGAGCATGCCGGATAAACGTAGAGTTTATCCTGAGCTTGCCGAAGGAATTAGATACAGTGTGATTTTATCCTGAGCTTGACGAAGGATTTGTAGTGAGAGACTCGCCGAATAAAAGTCCATTAATGGACTAAAGGAGAGGTATAC
>JAUUWD010000057.1 GCA_030589225.1 Desulfobacteraceae bacterium
TGAAGGTTTCCTCCCGGACTGGTAAAGGAGAATATGCCCTGCCCTGCTCCACTGGCATATCCGATAGCCCGATGCTTCCTCCGGCCTTGTCAACGGCATTTCTCAGGTCCGAAAGCACATCTTCATCACTTAACCCTGCAAATTTTTTGGCAATAGCATCAACAACATTTCTTTCTTCCCATAATTCAGGCGAGTGAAGAAGGTAAGCCGGAGCGGAAGTCTCAGCCTTATTAAAGCGACCCCAGATGAAGTAGCAGCGGTTTTTTGCCCGGGTTAGAGCCACATAAAGGAGCCTCAGATTCTCCGCCAGGATTTCCTTCTCAGCAATTGGACGGTTTTCATCCATATGTGAAGAGCCAAGATCAAGAGTTAAGGTCATGCTGTGGGCTTCATCGTGGAACATGAAAGGGTCTTTTGATTTCATCATCCTGGAGCCGTCCCACGAAAAGGGGCAAAAAACAACAGGATATTCAAGGCCCTTACTCTTATGGATAGTCACAAGTTTGACAGCATTCTCATCACTTTCGAGACGCAGGGGGTGTTCTTCGAACCCGGGCGTACTTCCATCTCTCTGCTCTGAAAGCCATTTGAGCAGATCTGCCATACCGAGCTTCTTTTCAACGGATTTCTGGTGGAGGACTTCCGAGAGATGCAGCAGGTTTGTATTGCGCCGTTCTCCATCGGGCAAAGACATGAGGCGGGGCAGGACTTTTTCTTGTATTAGCATATATCTAAACATGCGGATAAAACCGCGCTCATTCCACAGATCGTGAAATGTCTTGAATTTAACAAGCCAGTTTTCCCACCCGGTTTCATCCTCCATTAGGCTACAAATTTCCTCACCCCTGACACCCATTATATCGGTCGTCAGGCCGGCTCTTAAGAGTCGTTCATTGCCGGGTTCTGCAATTGCGGCAAGAAGCCTCTCCATTTCCATGGCTTCATGTGTATCAAAAAGGTCGCCCGTACTGTAAAGAACGCTCGGGATATGCAGGCTTGTGAGGGCCTCCTGCATAAGGCGCGCCTCTGCGTTCGTGCGCACCAATACGGCAATGTCACCTTCTCTTAAATACCTGATGGGGTCAGGTCTACGCTCTTCATATGAACTGTCAAGAGTGTAGGTCTGCCCCATCCGCCTTAGAAGCCTCGAAATCTCCGCTGCCACAGCCCGAGAAATCATTTCCCGGGCCTTAGCCTTAGTAAGCGACTTTTCAGAGCCGGTTATTTTGCCTGCCTCTACAAACCAAAGTTGAAAAGGCGGTTCAGATTGTCCGTTCAGCCTGAGAAAAGTGATGTCTTTCCTTTCTGCGGGAACAGCCGGCTGAAAGGGTATTTCATCATAGACAAAGGGATGTTCTGTTTGGGAAAAAACGGCATTTATTGCAGCAATCAGATCGGGATCGGACCGCCAGTTTTCCCTTAGAGTGTACTGGGATTTCGCGTCACCTTTCGCCTTCATGTAGGCAAAGATATCAGCACCTCGGAACCCGTATATGGCCTGCTTGGGATCTCCGATCAAAAAAAGAATCCTGTCTTCGGTTCCGAAAACCTTTTTGAAAATGGCGTACTGGACCGGGTCCGTGTCCTGGAATTCATCTATCAAGGCAGCCTTGAATTTGGCCCTTATTGCCCCTGCAAGATATACCCCGCTTTTTCCCTCCAGGGCTTTATGCAGTTTGAGCAGAAGGTCGTCAAAAGACTGAATGTTTTTCTCCCTTTTTTTCCTTGTAAGCTCATTTCTTGCATAATGAAACAATTCTATTTTTAGCCCTAACAAATGCCTCTTAAAAATGTCTTCAAGGTCGTCAAAAGTTTTCTTTAACCTTTCGCAGCATTCAAAAAACGGATGCACAGGTGGGGCATAATCTTTTTTCAACGAAATTTCGATTTCACTGGCAGTAAATTTTTCAAATCCTTTGAATAATATTGGATTATGACCACGGGATTTTACATAGTGGTCCATAGACTGGATCCAGATTGGGATATTCGCTTTTCTATATCTATTCCTGTTTAGGCCTTCATAAGTGGCAAGGATCTCTTCAACCTCTTCTCTCGCTGGCTGCCAGGCCTTTGAAATTTCCTTAAAAGACACACTGAATTCATTTTCCTGTTGAGAGGAATCCGGAATTCCAGTATCAGGAATAATCTTCAGGTATGGCTGGGAGACCCTGTTGGAGAGTAAGGAAAGGAGGTTGTCCGGGCTGAGATCGTTGTTCAGCGCATAGTTCACAAAAAGAGGTGAGGCCTCATAGAAGTGTTTTCGCCAGAAATCATCAACAATCTCCTGCTTGAGTTTCTCCTGGTCAGTCACAAGCTCGGTATCAAAGAGGCTACCGCTTTCAAAGGCGTTTTCATGAAGCATTCTCCTGCAGAATCCGTGTATGGTAAATATGGCCGCCTGATCAAAGCTTCGGAGTGCTTCATTCAGTCGTCGCAATGCAGTCTTCGGATTCTCTATTTTTCTCAGTAGACCGTTCAGCCAGGCATCATCATCCCGGCCACCAGAGAATGCCCCAATGGCCTCCCACAGCTTTGTTCGAATCCTGTCCTTCAATTCCTCAGTGGCAGCCTCGGTAAATGTGACCACGAGGATTTCGTTGACAAGGAGACCCTTCTCAAGAACCAGCCTGAGAAACAGCCCTGTAATGGTATGCGTTTTCCCCGTACCGGCGCTTGCCTCTATAAGGCTTGTCCCTTCAAGGGGGCTGTTCAATAGACTAAAATTCTCAGCACCATTCATTTATGTCCCTACTACCCCGTCTCATAAATCTTGCACCTTGAAATGGCAAGATGAAATATTTCATAAATTAACACATTTCACCCACCTTTCAGGGATGGGGAAATACGAAATTCGAATATCGAAACTCTAAACAAATTCTAATGACAAAAATATCAATGATTAAAACGGAAAACGATAGTACAGGTCCTCGTTTGTTTAGAATTTAGAGCATTTGGATTTTGATATTGTTTCGGATTTCGGATTTCGATATTCGGATTTTCCCAATGGTTGAGCCATTTCGGCCCTACTGAAGCACGATTAAATTGCCAAAACCAGGGACAGAACTTATGAGACACGGTACTAGATCTCTTTCTGGTGCTCCAGTAACGGACCAAAGACCTCTTCTGCAATATCCTGAAACTCTGAATCCAGGGGGTCCGTGTTCCCAAAACACAGTTGATAGTAGGCATCATCGCGCTCACCTGAAGTGAAATCATTTCCCATCCAGATGCTATAGGCCTTTTCAAGGGCGTCCTCCCGGGGTTTTCCCTTATCAAAGACCAACTGTGCGTAATCCCATGACGATCTTGGAAAAAAATGCAGCGGCAATACCAGCCCTGCCCAATATTTCTCAAGTAAGTTTTCAAGGATTTCTTGGCTGTTTTCCACGGGTGGATATTCATAGGCCACCCACTGGGGTTCCTTGCCTTTAGGATTCAAGCCGGCGAGCATGCTAATCCGGGGATAGTGATCAGCCACAAGGCTATTTAAGAATAAGTGTTGAAACCATATATTAAGGCGGTCTTTCGGCTTGATACGAGTGTAGCGGTATTTGATCAGCCTTTCCGGATAAATGGCATCAATCCGGCCGGTCAGTCTGAAACCGGATATACAAATATCCGCATGGAGTGGCACGAGCTTTGGTTCCTCCATGTATGACAAAATTTTTTCCGAAAAACGCGCGGTCCCCGATCTCATGTCTTCAAATATGCACTCTCCTACGGTCCCGTGCGGGAGCTGACCCACAGCTCGGGCCAAAGGCAAGAAATCATCAGGGTCTTTTCCTGCAAGTTCTCTTTTCACGAGGCTTTGCTCAAGCTGATACTTTTCCAGCCCCTTAAGTTCAAAGGGCTCCCTTTCCTCCAGTTTTAACTCCCTATCCTCAAGGTATACCCTCAGGCGTTTTTCGAGCAGAAAGCGTGCCGGGTTGCCAAAAAACCGGGATAGATCATTAAGATCTATGGTTTTCCATTCCGGCTCCGGCGGATCAGCAAGCCTTGTAGAAATAAAAGGCGCAGGAGACTTACGCGGTTTTAGAATGCCTTGGGCGGCCTGGAGATTTTCCCCGGAATAGCTGAAAAGTTTCTCGTCTTTTTTGAAATATTCCGGGCTGAAGGCCTGGAGTCTATGTTTTGTAGCAATATGTTCCAGGATATTTTTTTCAGGAATTTCAAAGCCCTGCTCAATGTAATCCATAAGTTCACTTACCAGGACTGAAGGCGGGATAAGGCTGTTATCCTGGATACTTTGTCCCACGTAACTGATATATAATTTTGCCCTTACCGAAAGCATGACCTCTAAAAAGAGATATCTGTCGTCATTACGGCGGGAACGGTCGCCCGGTTCAGGATGCATTGCCATAAGATCAAAACCGAGTGGCTTGGACTCCCTCGGATAGGCATCATTGTTCATACCCACAAGGCAGATGACCTTGAAGGGAATACTTCGCATGGGCAGCATGGCACAGAATGTAACGCCGCCGGTAATGAATCCAAACCCGAAACCTTCTTTATCAAGGGCATGACCCAGGTGCCACTTGATGACATTGATGTCAACCTCTTCGTCAAAACCGGCTCCGCTGGAGGCGGACATTTTATCCAGGTCATTGAGCGTTTGGCGTATCACCTGCATTTCCTTCTCTGAATCTTCATCAGACAGAAAAAAATCCTCAAGAAGCCGTATCAGGGATGCGGCCCACTTATCCAGGGTGCGCGGCTGTCCAAGGGATGTGACATGGGGAAAAAGCTGCTCCACGAATTCGCAAAACCTTCCCAGAACCAAGGTATCAACGCCTTCCACAAGGTCGTATGGAAGTACACCGTCAAACATCTTTTCGTCCTGCCCCGGCATGGCATAGCCCAACAAAAGCCTATCAAGGCCAGTGCGCCAGGTGTTTTCCGGGGAGGGAGGGAGACCAAACTCAGAGCGACTTTTTCCGTCGATTCCCCAGCGTATCCGTGTCTCTTCCACCCATCTGCGAATAAGGTCAAGATCTGTTTCCGTGAAACCGAATTTGCGCTGGACCGTGTGCGATTCCAGAACCGTTAAAACCTGTGAAGCACCAAAGCGACTGTTAGTTAGATCGAGGATGGCGAGAAAAGCATCGATAATATCACTCTCTTTTCTGATGCTTCGATCAGCAATGCTGAAAGGAATCCTCCCGGGATCATCGACCGGCATATCAAATACGGCCTGGATATATGGTGAATAAGTCTCTATGTCCGGTGTCATGACCAATATATCCTTAGGGTTCAGATCAGGATCTTTTTCAAACATATGGAGAAGTTGATCATACAGGACCTCCATTTCCCGCATGGGACTATGCCCTGAATGGATCTGGATGGACGTGTCATTCGGCAGAATGACCGTCTTTTCTCCCGATTTGTGTTGCGCATCCCGTAGATTCAGGATATCGGATTGGATACAGGAAAGAAGATTATCCTCTTTAGGGTCCTCGAAAGACGGAAATTCTTCCAGATCGAACTCGTTTATCAGATCAAAAAAATCCCTGCCCAATGTTCCCATGGACCCGAGAAGGCTGTTTCCTTTTTCCAGGTAGAGTTCTTCAGGGGTGAAATCCCCGGCGGGCTGGCTCACTGTCTTCTTTGTCATTTCCCATTCAGAGAGAATATCTCCCCAGTATTGTCTGCACGGATTCATGAGAAATAGATTTACATCGGTGAGCCGTGCAAGGCCGGAGAGAATTTGCATGTGAAACCGGGGAAGTGCGGAGATCCCAAATATTGAAATCCGCTCGGGAAGGCCTTCTATTCTGGTGGAGGAATCCTTGAGCGCCATGAGAAAATGCTTCCCCAGGGCTGCTCGATGCTCCTTGCCGCCTTCTTTTACATGGTCCCTCCAGATCACGGCCTGCCAATGATCCTCTTGCCCCCTTTCCCAGTTGATGATCATTTGGGGACGAAAAAGCAGGTACTGGTCAAAGGTATCTGCAATGCGCTCAGAAAGCTGAAAACGCTTGAGATCCCCCTGAGTATCGCTGAGATATGCCCTGAGACTCTCAAAGCCCGGCCTTGTGATGCAGGACGGAAGAAGCTTCATGATCCTCCAGGTCAAAATCCCTGGATCAAAAGGCGAACGTTCAGGGAGATCCGGAAGGGATTTTCGAAATACCTCATGGACAAAGTGGTTTGGGAAAGGAAATCGGCAGTTTGCGCATACACCCTGACGCTGGGCAAGCTGCATGGATACCCACCGCTCCATACCCCTGCTCTGGGCCACAATGACTTCTGTGTTAAGTGGTGAGGCCAGCGGGTTCTTGAGGACCTCAGCCAGTCTGGCGGCCAGGGTCTCAAGATGGTTGCTGGTATAAAGCCTTAGGCCGGACAAATAAATCTCCTTTATCTGCTTAATACTTTATAGGTTGCGTTCTTATAGCATAAATTGCAGCTTGCTGCACCAGAAGGCAGCAATTCTCCAGGGCTAAGTCATTTAAAGAGATAACACGTTGAATGAATAGAACTTATTTGTTTATTTAATTTTCTGAAAATCCGAAGCTCGAAATACGAAATACGAAACAAATACGAATGACATAAATCCAAAATTCAAAACATGTCAATATCCTGTAAATTTTGTATAAGTTCCCAAAATGTTTTGGTCATTTGATATTCGAATTTTGATATTGTTTCGTATTTCGATATTCGGATTTAGGATTTAGTCGTCTTGAAAATACATCTATTTGACCAAGTTACATTCTACTTTGACGTTTCCGTGAGCAGTTCTCATTATGGCTTCCACCTGGCCCGCATTTTGCATTCAGTAAATATCTTCTATAGATTCAACTTTTGAAGCCATACAACTATAATATTTTGCTCCGGGCAAGTCGCGCTCTCCAGGGCGCAGGCTTTTCGAACCTGAAGCGAAGGCAGTTAGCAAAAAAATAGGATTACAATGTTAATAATCCCTTTGACCGGAAAAATAAGCAAGCGAAATCCCCCCATAATTACAATTGCAATTATTCTGATAAATTGCTTTGTGTTTTTTGTTTTACAGGCAGGGGACACAGAGCAATATGAGCACGCCATTGAATTTTATTTCGACTCCGGGCTCGCAAAGATAGAGATACCCAGATATTTAGACTATCTCGATACTGTGGAGACAGCTGAGCAGACTCCCGACTTGAAGAAGCCAAAAGACTTTAATAGAGATTCCATTGAACCCATTTACATCAAAATGCAAAGGGATGACGTCTTTATCAAAAAGTTACAGAATCATGAGATTATCACCCCCAATGAGCAAATATACAATGAGTGGAAAAGACTGAGAATAAATTATCAAGACCTGTTATCCGGCGTTGTAAGTGTCCGATATGGCTTTAGGCCTGCACATAAGAACTTCGTGACCTCTATTACCTATATGTTTCTCCATGGGAGCTTTATGCATATCCTGGGAAACATGGTGTTCTTATGGCTTGTGGGATGTGTGCTCGAACTGGGATGCGGAAGAGTGTTTTATGTGTCACTGTATCTTTTTAGTGGAATTTGTTCGGTTGCGCTGTTCACTCTGGCCTATATGAATAGCGCTGTTCCTCTAATTGGCGCATCCGGTGCCATCTCAGGCCTCATGGGCGCATTCACAGTGATGTATGGAAGGACAAAGATAAAAGTCTTTTACTCGTTAGGCTTCTATTTCAATTACGCAAAAGTTTCTGCAATCATTCTTCTCCCCATCTGGATCGGAAATGAGGTTTTCCAATTGTTTTTTGGAGGATACACTCAAATTGCTTATGTCGCCCATTTAGGAGGGCTCATAAGTGGCGCTGCCCTGGGTTTTCTAAACCTTAAGTTTTTCCAGCGGGTGGATGAAAAAATATTTGAAGAGGATCCAAAAGCAAGGATTCCCGCTCTCCATGAAGAGGCGCTTGAAAGGATAGCAAAGCTCGATATGGATGGGGCTCGGCCGCTTCTGGAGCAAGTTCTTGAATTACACCCTGATACCCATGATGCCCTGCAACACCTTTTATATATTGTTAGGTTAAATCCACAAAGCGACCGGTTTCATGAATCGGCATCAAAACTGTTAAAGCATCTGAGTAATGTCAATAATGCTCATGAGGAATTATATGAAAACTACCAGGAGTATTTCCGTGTTTCACAACTCCCCAGGCTCGATCGAGATCTCTTGTTCAGAATCGCCTCCGTTTTCTGTGAAAATGGATATCTTAAAGAAGCTGAGGGG
>JAUUWD010000121.1 GCA_030589225.1 Desulfobacteraceae bacterium
GGGTTTGATCCGTTACCAATATATCATGAGCTCCCTGAGACACCTTATAGTGAACCCGGGTTAGGAGAGGAGTATCCCTTGATCGCGGTAAGTAAAAAGAGTAAGTATTACAAACATTCAAGGGATAGACAGATTCCCTCCTTAAGGAAGATGCACCCAGAGCCATTGGTGAAAATAAATCGTAAAACGGCTCTTAAGATTGGAATTGAACAAGGAGATATGGTCTATATTGAAACGCGACGAGGAAGGATTGAACAAAAGGCAAGCTTAGTAGAAGATATTGATCCAAGAGTTGTGGACATTGATTATGCCTGGTATTTTCCAGAAAGAAATAATAGAAAATTATTGGATTTCGCAGTATCAAATATTAATATCTTGACAGATAACAAGCCCCCGTGGAATCGGGAGATGGGCACTCCCACCCTGAGGGGATTTTCTTGCAAGGTATACAAGAAATAGGGAACTTAGTTCGTTTCGCTCCGGCCCGCCTCCCCGCCTGCCGTACGTCGGGCAGGGCCTGAGCGAGAGCGATGGCGGACAGGCACAATTGGAATGCTGGAACAATGGAACAGTGGAATATTGGTTTCTGGAAAACTGGGACTCTGATTTACTGGCAAACAGGGCCATAGGGTAAAGAAAGCTGATGAATTTTGGGAACCAAAACAAGACAAAGAAAGGGGGTGAAGGAAAATTTTGGTTCGAAAAGCAACATGCTAAACATGGCAACACCTACCTAAGAAAGGAGGACGGAAAATGAGAAAAACGTTTATTGTGAAATTTTTAATCGCCTTTTTGTTTGTATTCTTCTTGACCGGACAGGTCGTATTCGCAGGTGAAAATGTCTGGCGCATCGGGACCATTTATCCTCTCTCGGGGCCAAACGCGAAAAACGGGATCAAGAATTTCGACGGGGTCAAGATTGCCACTGCAATGATCAACGAAGCCGGAGGGGTCCTCGGTAAGAAGGTTGTTCTGGTAAGCGCAGATGCCCCTGATCCCCAGGCCGCTGCCAGCGAAGCGAACAGGCTGATAACAAATGAAAGAATCACGGCCATAATCGGGACCCAGTCCAGCAGCCTTTCCATGGCTGCAACCGTGGTTGCAGAAAAAAACAAAATCTTTTACATAGAGACTGAAGGGGTCTCAGGCCTCATCACGGCACGCGGGTTCAAGTATCTCTTCAGAACCACGTTTAGTGGCGGCATGATGGCTACTCAGATAATTGACTACATTACTGAAGTCCTGGCCCCCAAGCTCGGCAAAAATGCCAAGGATCTCAGACTTGCCATCATCCATGAAGACGGGGGTTTCGGAACATCTACGGGAAAAGGTCTGCAGGCAAGGGCAAAAGCCCTGGGGTTGAATGTGGTCTCTACCCAGAGCTACAGCTCTAAGTCAGCGGACCTCTCCGGCCTGATCTTGAAGCTCAAACAGGTAAAACCGGATATTGTTCTCGCGGCCCAGTATATTAATGACGCTATCCTTTTCCACAGACAGGTAAAGGAGTTGAGATTTAAATCGATAATCATCGGTAGCACTGCAGGTCAAGGTAACCCGGACTTTCTGAAGGCCTTGGGAGAGGACGCAAACGGTATCATAGCGTTTGGAATTCCAGCGGAAATCTCCATCAAGAGACTGGGCGCTCAGCCGAACAAGGACGCGGCTGAGTTCATTCAAAGGTATAAAAAAACACACCGTGGTGAATACCCCAACCCCACATCCTTTGTTGGGTTTGGCGGGGCATGGATCTTCTACAAATTTATCCTTCCGAATGCCGGAACCCTGGATCCTGACAAGCTGCGAGCTGCTGCGCTGAGTCTGGACATCAAGCCCGGCCACGGGGCCCTTAACTGGGGTGTCAAGTTTGCAAAACCAGGCGCGAGGAACGCAGGCCAGAATCTGTATGCCTCCGCAGGTATCAACCAGTGGCAGGACGGACACCTAAAACTCATCTATCCCAGGGAGATTGCGACAGCGGATCTCAGATAGTTACTAAGCAGAGCATTTTATCGTTTGCATTGGACATAACCGAGAAGGGTCTGGGATGATGGTCATGAGGTCTTTTCTTCTGTTCCGAGGCTCCCGGCCTGGTCTTTTCTACGACTTATTAACAGGGGATACTTGCCCCCTCCGCATTCCCCGCCTATCAAGGCGGGACTGCGGCTTCCCCCACTGATAAGGCGTGAAAAGGACAGCGGCCTCCCACCAGTCACAACAGAAAAGACCTCATGCCCCTCCGGATATTGCAGACTATTTCATGCTCTCAGTAGTATGCCCTAGCAAAACCTGAGAGAGCTAAGTAATGGAGGTGGGCCCCGTCGGGTAGCTCACCTCCACCTTATCACGAGACCGATAATAATGGATCTATCACTCTTTATCCAATTACTCATCTCTGGTATTCTGATTGGCGGGATATACGCCCTGGCAAGCATTGGCCTGACCCTGATCTTTGGGGTTATGAAGATAGTCAATTTTGCCCATGGCGAATTCCTGATGGTCGCCATGTACGTGACATTTTGGCTTTTTCATTATTTCGGGCTCGATCCGTATCTATCCATCCTGGTCGTGATGCCTCTGCTTTTTATTATCGGAATCGTCACATACCAGGTCTTCATACGGAAAACCATCGGCGCCTCCGTTCTTACCCAGATCTTTGTTACCTTGGGTTTGTCAATGGTCATACAGAACCTGGTGCTTCTTTTCTGGTCTGCCGATTTCAGAACGGTATCTCTGAGTTACGCGAGTACCCCAATTGTTTTCGGTCCCTATGCGTCTCTGAACATCGAGGAAATCCTTGTGAATCCACCGAGGCTCATTGCCTTTGTCCTGGCCATATCGCTCTCATTGGTATTTTACCTTTTTCTAAAATACAGCTATACCGGAAAAGTCATTCGGGCCACCTCCCAGGACCGTTCGGCTGCCCTTCTCATGGGCATCAATATCGAAAAATTCTACAGACTTACTTTTGCCATCGGGATTCTGCTGGTTGGCATCGCCGGTGCCTTAATGATGCCGATTTATACCGTCCATCCCTTTGTGGGATTTGATTTTGTCCTCGTTCTGTTTGTGGTGGTCGTTCTTGGCGGGATGGGCAGCATTGTTGGAGCCATGATAGGAGGGATTTTTATTGGAATTGTGGAAATCTTTTCAAGCTTCCTCATAGGCCCCGACAGCAAGCAGGCGATCTATTTCCTTGTGTTTATTGCCGTTCTCGTAATCAGACCATCCGGCCTTTTTGGATTGAAGGGAGAAGAGGAGCTTGAACACATTGAAACAATTGATTGATACGTTACAAAGCAAGCAAGCCATTGTTTTGCTAATAGTCTTTCTGACCCTGGCCATTGCTCCGCTGTTTATTAAAAATGACTTTTATCTTGATGGTTTCATTTTGATCTTCTTGTGGGGGGCCTTTGCCAGCGCGTGGAACATTCTCTCTGGATACGCCGGGATGGTTTCTTTGTGCCACAATGCGTTTTTCGGTATTGGAGCCTATACATCCACGCTCCTGTTTCTTCACTATGGGCTTACCCCATGGCTCGGAATGTTTGTTGGCGGACTGCTGGCTGCCTGTGTCGGCCTCGCGCTGGGAGTCGTGTGTTTCCGTTTGAGGAGTCATTATTTCGCGCTGGCCACCTTGGCCTTTGGAGAAGTCAGCCATATCGTTGCCATGACTTGGCGCTCTTTAACGGAGGGGGCTGAAGGTCTCGCCCTGCCAATCCAGCCGAGCCTGTATAATGTTTCTTTTTCCGGTAAGCTTCCCTACGTATATATGGGGCTATTCCTATTCCTGGCCCTCATTGCAGTCTCCTATGCCATAGAACACTCACGACTCGGGTACTACCTCACCGCTTTCCGGGAGAATGAGGACGCGGCCCGGGCCCTGGGGGTAAAGACCGGCCGGGTTCGGTTGCTGGCAATGGCGATCAGTTCATTTGCTTCCGCTATTATTGGCACATTTTATGCCCAATACTTTGTTTATATTGATCCAAGCAGTGTTATCAGAATCCAGATATCCATCCAGGTGGCCCTTTTTGCCATTGTGGGCGGTCTCGGTACAGTACTCGGTCCGGCTATCGGGGCGATTATCTTTATCCCCATAACCATTTTACTGCGAGCCAAACTGGGAACGACGCTGCCGGGCCTGCATATGGTTATCTATGGAGCTATCCTCATCCTCGTTCTTCTCTACATGCCAAAAGGTATCTATGGCACACTCAAACAGAGAGGTTTTAAGATTTTTGAAAAGCCAAGAAAGAACTTAGCTCCGCTTCGCTCCGAGATAGAAGTAAGCAGTAGGCAGTAAGCAGCATGCAGACTTCCTTGTTTTTTGCTGTCTACTGCATACTGCTTACTATCTACTATGAGGATGACAAAAATCGATTGCTACCAAAAGAACTATAATGTCAGTAAGTTGTAGAAATTCTGCTATATTGAATTAGTGAAAGGAATTGCATGCTCGAAGTCAATGATGTGAGTAAGTGGTTTGGAGGAAACGCGGTCCTTCGCAACATAGGTTTCACCATTGATAAGGGTGAGGTGGTCGGGCTGATCGGGCCGAATGGCGCTGGCAAAACAACCCTGTTCAATGTTATTGCCGGTTTCTATCGAACGAAAACAGGGTTTGTCAAATTCAACAACAAGGATACAACCCGGCTGAATCCTGAAACGATTTGTGCCCTCGGACTGTGCCGAACATTTCAAATAGCCAAACCCTTTGGTAATATTCCGGTGAAAAAGAATGTAGTGATCGGTGCTCTGAGTCGGGAAAAGAGTCTGAGGAAGGCTGAAAACAAGGCTGAAGAAGTACTGGATTTCGTTGGTCTGCGGGAAAAGGAGGATCTCCTCGGGAAAAACCTGACCACTGCAGATCGAAAAAAGCTTGAAATAGCCCGGGGGTTGGCTACTTCACCCAAACTGTTCCTGCTGGATGAGGTCATGGCAGGCCTCAACCCCAATGAACTGCAGGCAATGATGCAATTGATAAGGAACATGGTCGATTCCGGCATTACCCTGTTCGTTATCGAGCACATCATGGCAGTTATCATGAAGCTGTCTCACAGGGTTATCGTGTTGAACTACGGCGAGATGATAGCCGAAGGGGAGCCCGCGGAGATTTCCCGTGACCCCAATTGCATAAAGGCCTATCTCGGAGAGGAGTATCTTGTTGCTCACGGTTGATGGATTAAACGTTTTTTATGGCGATGTCCAGGTGCTTTTCGACATTGCTATAGGAGTAAATGATGGAGAGATTGTCTCTATTGTCGGCGCGAACGCGGCCGGAAAGAGTACTCTCCTGCGTTCCCTTTCAGGCCTCCTGAAGAAGGTGTCGGGGTCCATGGTGTTCAAAGGCGAACAGCTTATCGGTAAGCCCCCGTATGAGATCGTGGACCACGGCATTATCCACATTCCAGAGGGCCGACGCATCTTTCCCCTGATGAGCGTCCAGGAAAACCTGGAACTGGGAGCCTATTCTCAGAGATCACAGGCAAAAATGGATGAATTACTAAAAGAGGTTTATGAATTTTTTCCAGACCTTTACGACCACAAAAGTCAGTTGGCCGGTTCCCTGAGCGGTGGGGAACAACAGATGCTGGCCATAGCCCGGGGGTTGATGGCCAGGCCTACCCTTCTCACGGTGGATGAACCTTCT
>JAUUWD010000071.1 GCA_030589225.1 Desulfobacteraceae bacterium
GTCCCAGCAGAAATTCCCCTCTGCCCACCAGATCGGTGGGGGCGTTCCCGCTCTTGGTATAAAAGGCCATGTTCTTGTCCAGGGCCTCGAGGTATTTCCACCCCTCCTCTTGCCCGTAGAGCTGGAGAAAAGAGTAAGTGATCATGTAGGCCGTTCCCGAGGTCCTGGGTGAGGGTGCAACGATCTGTCCCTTCCACTTGGGATCCAGAAGTTCCTTATAGCTCATGGGCATACCGTATCCCTTTTCGGCCAGTTTCACCTTATTGCCGATCAGGATAAAGGAAAAGGTGCCCAGCGCATAATAAGTGCCGTCCGGGGACTTGAACTTGGCGTTAATGTCATTCCAGGTGGGGGATTTGTAGGCCTCGAAATACCCTTTCTTGGCGCCACCAATAGCCTCGGCCGCACCAACAGACAAAATCATATCAGCGTTGAACCTCGGGTACTCCGTCCTGGTCCTGGCCCCGATCTCTCCCCATGAGAGGGTGATATTCTTTACTTCGATCCCTGTTTTTTCCTGGATTTTCTTTGCCAGGGCCTCATTGACCTCACGGGAAAATCCCATATAGGCCTTGATGGAATCAGCAGCCAGAACGCCGCTGGTAGCAAAACCAAATGTCAGTAAAAGTGCTAAAGCTACAATTGATATAAGTTTACCTTTCATCGTGCACCTCCTTTAGTTTGAATCGTTTGATAGATAATGGTCTATGACCGCAACGGTCATGGCCCAGCCTTTACAGGCGCGTCTGCTTACTGTATTTCACCCCCTTTCTTTTAAAATGTTTTGTTGCTTAACCAAAGAGTAAATGACTTGAAGCTATCGTAAGAGAATGATTGATGTTTGTCCAAGAAGTAATAAGTCAGTGATATAAAAAAAACCAATCGAATCCTTGTTCAGGCAAGGATTTCAATTCGAGATGAGGAAAGATGATACGAGTAGAATGAATTCACTTATAAACCGTAAGGAACCTTCACGTAGCCCAGGATGTACCTATCAGCAAGCGATTATCGGATAATTGAAAGGGATCAAAGTGTCATCAAATGACCAGCATATAATAACACATCTATAATATAGTTAAGTTAATACCTTTCATAAATATAAGTCAAACTAATAAATATCATACTATTAATAACAAAAAGTTATTCTTACAGCGGCTTCACCGCCAATTGCTAAGAAATCTTCAAGGTCTCAAGTCCCTAAATCTCTGCTCCCTGCTAAAAGATCTCTTTCAATACCTTCCGAGCCACAGAATGGATCGTATCAATTTCCCCATATCCATGGGCCAGTGAAAAATAAAGTTTTGTAGACATGGGATTCAAAAAGATACCGTTCCGAAATAGCCCTAAAGAGAAGGCTCTGGCCCTTTTCCGGTCAGCCTTGAAGGCCGTTCTGTAGTCGATTACCTTTTCTTCGGTAAACACCAAAGCACAGAGGGGCCCATCTCCCAAGACCTGGGCCACGATACCAAGCTCTGAGAGAATCGATTGGAATCCGTTACGAAGCTTCTCCCCCATAGCAAACAAGCGCTCGTAAGTGCCAGGCTTACGTAGCTCATCCAGGGTGGCCAGGGATGCGGCAGCTGTCACCGGGTTTCCACCCAGTGTGCTTGCAAACCACACGTATCTTTCTTGACCCAGATCGGCCTCATTGCAAAGATCAAGGATATCAGCCCTGCCTACAACTGCCCCCACAGGATAGCCTCCCCCAAGGGCCTTCCCCAAGGCAGCAAGATCCGGTATCACACCATAGTACTCCTGGGCCCCACCATAGGCAAGCCGAAAACCAGTCACACATTCGTCGAAGACCAGAAGCATATCGTGCTTTCGGGTTACGTCCCTCAGCCCTTCAAGAAAGCCTTCCAAAGGCGTCGTGCATCTATGCAGAGGTTCCACTATCACTGCCGCGATCTTTGAGGCATTTTCTTCGATAATCCGGGTGGTCATTTCAAGATCATTAAATGGAGCAATTAACACGTCATCGCGGGCAGCTTCGGTAATCCCGGCCGAAGTGGGCTTGGGAGTAGGGAAATCCACCAGTTCCTGGGGGAAAAGACTTATGGCCCCAAACTCATTTGCCCCATGATAGGCCCCTTCGAACTTAACGATTTTATCTCGCCTTTTAAATGCCCGGGCAAAACGAACAGCATACATGGTTGCTTCGGTTCCGGAGGCGCAGAACCTTACCTTTTCCGCGCAGGGGACAGCTCTCACAAGTTCCTCGGCAAGCTCCAGGGCGGGACCCGAGACGTACGAAAAGTTAGACCCTTGCTCTGCCTGCTTCTTAACCGCTTCAGTGATTCCCGGGTGGCTATGGCCAAGGATCACCGATCCCCATCCCATGGTAAAATCGATGAATTCCTTTCCAGTGGTATCGTAAACCCTGGCACCCTGACCACGGATTAAAACAATCGAGAGCTCCTGGGGTAAATTATATTCTCCCAAACAACCACCGGGAAAGACCTTCCATGACCTCCGACTCCATTCATTTTCCGGTTCTTTCATCGCGAACCTCCTTTTGCAATATATGACTTATATATCCCGATTAGACACCTAATCCAATACAAAAAAAGTTATTAATAAAATAACACAAATTGACATATCCTGACGGCTGTATTGACTTAAATATTGTTTTTAAGACAAATTTTCGCTATAAAAGGCATAATAACTGTTCTACAGAATCACTGCGGAAAGGAGACAGCCTGTGGGAAAACTTCACAGATCCGAAGGAGACATTAATATCTCTCCTCAAAGGACTGAATGGCAGGATAAGCACCTGGACGCCCGGACACAAGTCCTTCTGAAGGAGGATGAGCGCTACTTTCTTAAGCAGTCCCTTTCAACCCCATGCCTCAACGTTATGCAGTCTTGCGAGGGTATCTATATTGAGGACCTCCAGGGCCGGCGTTATATGGATTTCCACGGCAACAATGTCCATCAGGTGGGTTTTGCCAACCCGGACGTGATTGCAGCCATTAAAGATCAGCTTGATGAACTTTCATTTTGCACCCGTCGCTATACAAACCGGGTTGCTGTAGCCTTAGCCAGAAAGCTTACAGAAATTGCTCCAGGTGATCTGAACAAAGTGCTTTTTTGTCCTGGTGGCGCGGAAGCCATGGGTATTGCCATCAAGCTCGCACGCATTGCCACCGGCCGGCATAAGACGATCTCTATGTGGGATTCCTTTCACGGGGCCACCCTTGATACAATATCCATAGGGGGTGAAGCGATCTTTCGCCATGATATGGGTCCGCTGCTGCCTGGAACCGAGCATGTGCCCCCGCCGGATGAGTATCACTGTGTCTTTGGCTGCTGGAAAAGGGGTGGCTGCGATCTGACGTGCGCAAAATATATAGAATACATCCTTGAAAAGGAAGGCGACATCGCGGCAGTCATTTCCGAACCGATCCGAAGCACCCCGTACATTCCCAGGCCCGAATACTGGCAGGCTGTCCGCCGGGCCTGCGACAAATATGGGGCTTTGCTCATATTCGATGAAATTCCTCACGCCCTCGGCCGGACCGGCAAGATATTTACCTTTGAGAACTTTGACGTCCTGCCGGATATGGTTGTCATAGGCAAAGGCCTGGGTGGCGGCGTCTTCCCTCTGGCCGCCTTAATAGCCCGCGAGGGACTGGACGTGGCCGGTGACCGGGCCCTGGGTCATTATACGCATGAAAAAAGCCCGGTGGGATGCGCAGCAGCGCTGGCCACCATTGATTACATCGAGAAACATCGCTTGGCGGAACACGCAAGTGAACTGGGACATTATGCGCTGACACGCATGAATGAAATGAAGGAAAGGCATTCATTGATTGGGGACGTGCGAGGGCTGGGTTTGTTCTTAGGTATAGAACTGGTCAAAGACAGGGAAACCCGGGAACGGGCAACTGATGAGGCCGAAGCTGTAATGTACGCTGCCCTTTCAAGAGGCTTGAGCTTTAAACTGACCATGGGAAACATCATCACACTCACACCGGCGCTGATAATCACCAGGGATGAAATGGATAAAGCCCTTGACATAATTGAGGAGTGTATAGCTGAAGTCGAAAAGGCATCCTGAGTTTTTCCCCATGCCCACCTTTTTAAACCATCGTTTTCAAGGAGACTAATTCCAGTTGATCGGCTGCATCCTCTGCCCTGTCTGAAACCTCCACGATGGTATCCAGACATTGTTTTAAATGAATTTTGTGGCTGAAATCCAATGAGGGTGATATGAATATTGCCTTTGTCAAATCCCACTCGCTTTTATCCACAACTGATTCCTGGAGGCCGACTTCCTTGGAGTATCCTCTGACAACATCCGACTTACATTCTCCTTTTAAATAACAGACCACCGCCAGTTTGAGGGGAGCGAAAATGCCCAGAGATTCCTGGCTAATAGCAACAAACGGGGGCTTCAATTCTTCAGGAATTGAGGGCCGCTGGTTTAAAAAAAAGTCGCAGCAGGCTTCCCCTGCATTGGCCACCTTATCGATGCTTTCAACCAGCTTGTAGATATCCTCTCGAACTCGAGGCAAATATGCGCCGGAATATAGTTTGTCCCGTATCTCGTGCCGTATTATGTCGGCTTGTGATTCGGTACTTCTCACATTGCGCGCCAGAATCTTTGCCTCCTTAATATCGCCACTCAGATAGACTTCAAGCGTTTTCACTCCCGTCGTGATACATTCCTCCACAGCATCGACATGCTTTATGACGAGCTCGATGACCTCTTTTTCTTTCTTGAATTCAAAAAACACTGTTATTCCTCCCTGGAATAGAGTTGTTAAGACTATTTATTTCCATCCATAAATGGATGTTTTCCGCACAGCTCGAAATATTTAATCTATGAGCCTGCCCCGGAAAATGCAAGATAAAACCGCATCATAAGGTAGGCGATCACACCGCTTGCAAGAGGTGTGGAAACCCATCCAATGCCGATTTCAAGAAGGGTCTTTCTACTTACAGTTCTTACCCCTTTTACAAGGCCCACACCCGTTACTCCTCCCACTATTGCCTGTGAAGTAGAAACAGGAACGCCTACCTGCGTAAACACATGGACCGTAATTGCCGCAGAAAATTCCGAGACAAAGGCCGAGAAGCCATCAAGTTCAACTATCTTTTTCCCTACCGTATCCATAACCTTTTTGCTGTAGGTCAAGACTCCTGATGCAATACTCAGGCTACCCACAAGCGCTGCCTGAAACGGAGTCAAAAGACCTGAACCCACGTAAACCCCTGTTACATTGGCCACATTATTGGCACCCAGGCAGTACGCGCCATAGCATCCCGCAAACAGCAATGCCCACCTTATGAAGATGTTGCGCAGTTGAAGATCCGCGAGGATCTTTTTAAAGGCACTACCGAGTATAGGATAAAGAACACGACCTAAAACCATTGCACCGATAGGTGTTAAGACCCAACAGAGCACAACTTTGTATAAGCGCGTAAGGTCTGGAATTCCTGAGATCATGCCGATTCCCAATATAGCCCCCATGATGGCTTGAGAAGTCGAAACAGGAAGTGAGAGATAGGAAAACGTCGCCACGCAAAGCCCTGCGGCAAATGCCGCCATGAATGCCGCCATGTGTGACATTGTGGACATTTCCCCAACAATGCCCATGCTCTTGTACCCTTCTAAGAGCGCACCTACTACAACAAAAATAGCAATAAGGATGGTTGCGGTCCTGTATGTTAAGACCCTTGCTGCAACCCCCGTACCAAAAATATTGGCCGAGTCATTACTCCCAAGACCCCAACCCAGAAACACACCACCAATGAGTGTCCACACAGGCAAATACCTTTCTTTACAAAATTCGGATATGTACGAATAAAGCCCCTTGCGGTTTCATGTCTAAATAGTGGATTAAGCTGATTTTATCTTCCTCCAAACTGACAACGCTCAATGGATATCATTAATAAAACGCAAGTCAAGCTAATAATTGTCATATCATTAATAACTGACCTTTATTCCTTTCTTTTTGGCGGCCTATGCCGACCACTTTCAAATTGAATATTTCAAGCGGATACATGGCCATTCCTGTATATTATTTGTAACATCTCAATAAATCCGGGCATTCCGAATGCCTCCCCCTTTTGCAAAGGGGGATTGAGGGGGATTTTTTTGATATAGCCCTGATTTAATGAGAACTTACTATTATTTGAATTAACACATTGTTTTTCTTTCACGAATACGGAGAACGGCAACAATTGCTGTGCAGGAAAGTATGCTTAGCGCGAAAAACATTGGTTTATAGGAACTAAACAGATCCACCAATAGCCCTGAAATAAACATAGCAGACATGCTGCCAAGGTGCCCCCCGGCATCAACAAAGCCTGCCCCTGTGCCGGCAAGTTCTGAGGGAAGCATATCTAACTCCAAAGCAAAAAAAAGTGTGCCTATAAGTTGGTCGAAAAACCCCACACAAACAATCAGGATTACAGCCCATCCCAAATGATTAGCTCTGGCCAAAAAAACTGTTGACAATACAATAAAAAACAATCCGATTAAGAGCAGCGGCCTTCTCCTGCCTCCAAACGTGACGTCGGACAGGTACCCTCCCAGAGGTCGCGCAAAAATTCCTGCTGCGGGGTACATACCGGCTAAAAAGCTTGCTGTGACTATACTGACGTTATAAGATTCATGGAGATACGAGGGGACCCATACAAGGTTACAGTAGGAGACATAGTTTAGGCAGGAAAATCCAAGGCAGACCATTCTGAGATCCTTATTAGATAGAACGGCAATAAGCCTGTTCCTGTTTCCGGCGTATATCTCATCCGGTTCAGAGCATCTACCAGGATGGTCATCAACGACCCTCCAGAAAACAAACACTACAGATAACAGGATCATTGGTGTGGTCCAAAAAGCCGCCCTCCAACCAAATGTTTCACCCAAATACCCTGATAATACATAGGCCAAGACGGTAAAAATGGATACACAGGTGCAAAATGCCCCCAGCGCCCGCCCTCTTTCCGATTCCGGAAACCAGTTATTCAAGAGTTTGACACTGGGCCCCCATCCTCCTCCTTGGCCCAGACCGTTTAGGCTCTGAGCACCTATTAGATAGAACATGCTGGATACAGCGCTAAAGAATAAATTAGCAAGAGCGGAAATAACGCCGCCGAGGGTTATGATTTTTTTGGGACCTAAAATATCGCTCAGATAACCCGCCGGAAGTTGAGCTGCCGCGTAAAGGGCAAAAAACAGAGCACTTATTAGACCGACCTGTGCATGAGAAAGCTTCAGGTCGTCCATAATGAGGGGGATTACCGGAGCTAAATTGAGCCTGTTCAGGTAAAAGCAGCCATAAACCAGCCACATAAGTGCCAAAACAGTATATCGAGGTTGCCACCGCTTTTTGGAAGTTGTTAATTGGGATGGAAACATAACCTTATGTACTTATAT
>JAUUWD010000209.1 GCA_030589225.1 Desulfobacteraceae bacterium
CCACTTCCCCATCCAACTTTTCAAACGTACGGCCCACAAAAGGAGCTTTCTTTTCAAGTTTGTGGTGCTCATAGGATTTGTAATATGGTGGTATGGGATTCAGGGCGAATTCATATTCCCGGGCATTTACCAGAAGCCGCGCGTTTGGGAACATATGCAGGTTGTGGCAGTGGTCCCAGTGCAGATGGGTAAAGATGATCAGCTCGATATCAGCGTAATCCACACCCAAAGCCTCCAATTTTTCGTGAACCGCTTCCCCCGGCTCCTGCCAGGAACCCGGGTGATGCCAATCCGCCAAGTCTGTCTGGCACATACCGATATCTACCATGATTTTGTGCTGCCCGTCAGTCAGGTACCAGGCAGTGGCCGGGATCTTCACCTCCTTGCCCAGATCGATTCCGCGTGTAATATAGGCGCCTTTGTCCACGACTATTGTTCCCGTTTTCAAAGGTCTTATTTGATACTTACTCATTTGTCCGCTTCTCTAACCTGAGGATTTTCCTTGAAGGTTTGCCCAGCACCACAACCAAACGACATCTTTTATAAATTCGGGCAGCTTCCTAGAAGGGATTGACTTACATGACGTGTCCATTTTCGACCATTAAAGATCTTTTCACCTGTCGTTTTATGTATGCCCCATAGCAACACCAGACCTGGATCTTGGGCCAGGCCTTTACTCTATGTGCTGTTGACGCAAATTTGTGTATACTTATTGACATATCTTCCGTATGTCAATACAAAAGTATATATGGATAAAAACGTCCTAATGAATTCATCGGTCCAACGTCATATTTTTGATTCGCAGAGGATTAGTATTTTTTCGAAGCCCGATACAAAGCTGTAAACATGGAAACCTGCTTTTGCCCTAGTTACTTGATGAAATACTTTTTGCGAATGCTGCATTGCATTTTTGCGTATCTCTGCTCTAAGGTTTCCAACATCTGACGGACGAGCCAAATTCAATCCCACAACGGAATAATGTGAATTTGAAGTACTCATGATGTATGTGGGACCTGGGAAAGGAGCCTTGTCATAAAAAACGTAGGGTTCTATGATTTGCATTGTCATACGATATTTAGTGATGGTGGCATGATTCCCGCCGGACTCATGCAACGTGCCATTGCACGCGGCTGCCTGGGGTTGGCGATTACAGACCACGTGGACAGTTCTAATCTTGAGTTTGCACTCTCTCGAGCCCTCCAGTTTGTGAACGATTTGGGCGATCAATGGCATCTGGGTATTGTCCCCGGATCGGAATCGACCAGCGCCCCAACGAATATGCTCGCTCCAGAGGAGCTTGGTAATGACTGGTACTTGCCTGTCATCCCAGGAGTGGAACTAACCAGTGTCCCTCCTCGCAAAATTGCTTCACTGGCTGACCGAGCCCGGACTCTGGGGGCTAAATGGATCGTTGTCCATGGGGAAACTGTGATGGAGCCAGTGGCCCCTGGCACAAACCGCGCAGCAATAGAGGCACAGGTGGACCTGTTGGCTCACCCGGGACTCATTAAACCAGAAGATGCTGCAAGAGCCGCTGAGATTGGGGTCCACCTTGAGATCACTACCCATAAGGGGCACGGTCTTTCCAATGGATGGGTAGTTCAGCGCGCACGGGAGGCAGGTGCTAAGCTTTTACTAAACACAGATTGCCATATTTCGGCGGATATTCTCGATGCAAATCAGAGGAGAGCTATTGCCATGGGAGCAGGACTAACTCCGGTAGAAGTGGATCAGATCTGGGAGAACGGTCGCCAAATTATCGCGCGAATTTGCCATAAAGGTTCCTGATGGCACCATATTAATGTTTCATGCTTCAAGACCGAAGCACTTATATTATTTCCAATGCCTCGGGCTGAACGGACGGCTGAATGTGTTTAGATCCGTTAAGAGACAGTCGAAGGATCTGTGAATCTCCATTTCCGTTAGTGACTTAAGCCATTAATTTATCTATTTCTTTCGCAAAGCCCTATGAAATTTCCTAACCGGAAATTACTGGCTTTATATGGCATAAATGTACCTTCAAGAATTACATTAGTGCCCGACCGAAAACTGTTATTTTTCCTCCCGCTAATAGCGGGACGTCAGGCTCAAATTATAATCCTCGAAATACTCGATGTATGGATGCCTGTCCCGCTGTATTTAAGCGGGGTGCTTATAATTTTCGCCTTCCCCCGCTCAAAGTCCGGGATCTTCGACTTGATCTTGGAAAAAATACCTAGTTTTCGTTCAGACACTACTTATTGAGATGTTACTGTTTTAGTCTGAAAAATATTTTATCAATTGATCAACATGAATAATACCGTCAAATTCAAGTTTTTCATCCGCCTGCTTTAGTATGCCTTTTTCCCCATCAGGCTCACCCAGACAGGTGACCACAATATCAGCTTCACTTAAGTCTTCGTTTTCCGTATAGATATTTGTGGTTGCTACGACATGCATACCAGCTTCCTTTGCGGCCAAAAGCCCATTCCTTGAATCCTCAATCACTACACACTCATCTGGTTTGAGCCCTGTTTTTTCAAGAGCAAGGAGGTAAATTTCCGGATCCGGCTTTTTCTTGCTGACCACATCCCCGGCGAGAACAAATTCAAATTTTATGTCTTGAAGCATTCCCCTGGCAATTGCGTTGGCTGATCTTTCGTTAGCTGTAGTACAAATACCAACTATAAGGCCTCCATCCATTGTCTCCTTCATTAGCCTTTTAACACCGGTTCTCAGTGGAAGCTTGCCGCTTTCTATAAGACCAATAAAAATTTCTGTTTTCTTCTTATGAAGTTTCTTTATGAGTTCATCTTCTTCATCCGGCTTCATGTCAGGATGAACGCCTTCGGCATGGAAATAGTGCCTCATTCTTTCCTTTCCCCCGGAAATCTGAAGGAGTTCATGGTATTTGTCTACATCCCACTCAAAATCATAACCAAATTCTTTAAAGGTCTCATTAAAGGCTACCCTGTGGCCATCCTTTTCCGTATCAATTACAACCCCATCCTGATCAAAAAAAATCGCCTTTATTTCTGACATCTTTGATACCTCCTAAATTAAGTCAAATTACCACCCACAAAGGAAGTGGCTTGTTTCTTTTGTATCTGGAAGGTACGCTGATTAAAGTGACTAAAGTGAGCTAAAGTGACTAAAGTGAGCTAAAATTAAGGAACTTCGTGATCTATTTCTTAAAAAAAATGTTTGCTAATCTTGATGGTTTCGTAAAAAGTCACTAATACAGTCACTTTAGTTCACTTATGGCCAACTAATTCCTTACACCTTATCTGCACATCCAAGTATATCAATCCAGTATTCGACCCTGCTCATAATAGCATCTCTAACGGCTATATCAATTTTGCCAGGGTTATATTCGTCCCTGTGAGATGAAATATAGTCGTGAGTGGCATCAATCAGCGCATGTTTTAAATCCGTTGATACATTGAATTTTGAACCTCCAAGAGACACCAGTTTTTTTGATACGTCTGGCTGCAGACCAGTTCCACCATGAATCACAAGGGGGACCTTTGTTTCGGCCCCATTAATCAAGTCTGATATTTCTTTCAGCCTGTCAAAGTCGAGTTTTGGATTTTTTGTCTTATATACTCCGTGTGCGGTTCCAATTGCCGGTGCAAAAATGTCGACACCCGTTTGATCAACAAACTCCAATGCCTGTTCCGGATCACACAAGGCAGCCTCATCCTCCGCAACTTTGACCTGGTCTTCAATACCGGAAACCGTGCCCAGCTCTCCTTCCACTGAAATGTCTCCAATCCCATGGCAATAGTCGCACACTTCCTTGGTTTGTTTTATATTTTCCTGAAAAACCTGCTTTGATGCGTCGATCATAATATTTGTATAACCTGCATCAGCACACTCTTTACAATATTCGACATCAGTGCAATGATCCAGATGTAAACAAATGGGTATCGGCGCGGATTCTGCCAACGTCTTGTAAATAGTAGCAAGAACTCTGGGGCCTAAAAATTTTGATGGTGTGACAGATGTCTGTATTATGAGTGGGGCCTTCTTGTTTACTGCGGCCTCCACTACTGCTTCCATTTGGATTAGATTGGTAATATTAAAGGCGCCAACCGCATACTTCTCTTCGGTAGCTTTCAAAAGCATCTCTTTTGCATTTACTAATGACATTTTCTCCTCCTTATATCATGTTTATCCATGCCTGTCGTAGTGAAACGAAGATCCCGCTATCGGGGCCCCGCGGATCGCGGGGTTATCCCGTCCGATGTTTTTCTTATGGTGAAGTATTGCCTTATAACCTTCATTTAAAGACCAATAATTAGAATTATAGAAGATTATCAATCGGAGTAAATTCGAGGTCAAAAGCATCCGCAACTCCTTTATAGGTCACTTTGCCTTTGACCACATTGGCGCCGAGTTTGATTTCAGGATTCTCCCTCATGGCCTTTT
>JAUUWD010000347.1 GCA_030589225.1 Desulfobacteraceae bacterium
AAAGGGCCTGCTTGCGATGGACAAAAGGGAAGGGTTCAGGGGCCCTGTGAGACATTTGACATCTGATGAAGCCCCTGTTTTTAAGAAAGAGACAATAAAAGAATTTACGTCATCACCACCTGAAGTGGGTTCAGTTGTCCAGGGCTTCGTGGAAGAGGTGAGTGATGAAAGAAATGAGGTTTTGGTTCGAATCGGCGAACATCTGAACCTACTGCCACTGGCTAACATGAAATGGGCCAGGAAACCTGACACGGAGGTTGCCTATTACGCAACAGGTGTAAAGAAGCCCTCGCAGGTACTGAAACAGGGAGATGTTATCCTGGTTCGCATGTTGAGGGAGATTGGTGAACCCTCCGCCACAACTGCAACGGACGAGAGACCGGGTCTTGTCTGGGAGGGTTCACTGGAGCAAATACCAGAGGCCCAGGGGGCCATTTTCAGCATTACACCAGGGACGGGCGAAGTAAAGGCAATGGTCGGAGGAAGGGATTTTAGCGTCAGCCAGTTTGACAGGGCAACCCAATCCAGACGCCAGCCCGGATCTGCCTTTAAGCCACTCATTTATGCTGCGGCCCTTGATTGGGGCATGAACCCTGGTGAGATTATTATTGATGCCCCTTATATATCCGGCCAGACTCCTGACGAGGAAGCCTGGAAACCAAAGAACTACAAGGAAAAATTCTTCGGACCCACATTATTCAGGACAGCACTTGCCAAGTCCAGGAATGTCATCACTGTCAAGATATTGAGAAAAATCGGTGTTGAATACGCCATTGACTATGCGAAGAGAATGGGGATCGAATCCCCATTGAGCCCTGATCTCTCCCTGGCCCTTGGTTCATCAGGCACTTCATTGATGGAACTTACCAGGGCTTATTCGGTGTTCGCCAATGGAGGCCTGCTGGTGAAACCTATCTTTATTAAACGAATTGTGGACCGGAGCGGACAGGTAATTGAAGAGAATCAGCCTGAAGCCGTTGAAATTATGTCAAAGGAGACCGCATATGTGATGACTGACCTCCTGAAGGCCGTTGTCCAGGAAGGGACAGGCTGGAGAATAAAGGCGCTTAAAAGGCCGGCCGCCGGAAAGACAGGAACAACCAATAATCTGAGAGATGCCTGGTTTATAGGATATACGCCAGAACTGGTGACAGGGGCTTGGGTAGGATATGATGATCAAAAGAATATGGGTAAAGGTGAAACAGGATCAAGGGCTGCAAGTCCTTTGTGGCTATATTATATGTCGCATGTCCTGAAAGGCACACCGGTGATTGATTTTCCAGTTCCCGACGGAGTTGTTTTTGCAAAGATTGACGTAAACACAGGTCTTCTGGCTGGACCTTACTCCGATAAAACCGTGCTCCAGACCTTCAAGGAAGGGACTGAACCAACAGAATACTCGCCCAAACCAAAATCTGCCAAGTCCGGCCAATTTTTCCAGTTTGACATGGATCAGGATAGTTAAAAATGCCTAAAGTGAACTAAAGCAAAGTAAAGTGCCTAAAGTGAACTAAAGTGCCTAAAATGCCTAAAGATAAGATCATGAAACTGGAAACTTGCCGGAGCGTAGCCGCCTCCGGCTCGTAGATCCTACGGCTCGGAGAGAGATCCCGCTTGGAACAAAGGGAAAGCGGGGAAACCGGCAATGAGCAACCAGTAATCAGTGTCCCACCACTTAACCATTCGACCACTCCACTACTTAACCTCCTACCATCTGCCAAATCTTCTAAAGTTCTTCCAAAAATGACCGATATTGCCTTTGTATATGGAAATGAATGAACAACTTCCAAATCTTTCGGTCATGGACATCGCAGAAATATGCGGTGTTGCCAGGAGCACTGTGTCCTATTGGATTGCCAGGAAGTCCCTCCAGGCCTGTCGTTCCGGAAAAAAGCACCTTGTCACGGTGGATGATTTAATCTTTTTTCTGAAATCTGAAGGTCAATCTATACCTCAAATCCTATTGGAACAGGCGGGTGGAATATACTCTCAGCCGTTTAAGCTTCTAAAACCATGCTGGGAGTTTTGGGCAGACCACTCTCATGGAAAAAAATGTCAGCATTGCGTTGTTTTCACCCATCAGGCCAGGGAATGCTTTAGCGCAAAGAGCAACCAGAGCCTCCAATGCCCCATACGTTGCCCTGAATGTCAGTATTTTGCCGAATACTACGGGCCACGTGTTGCATTCATCCATCAAATAGACAAACCGGCAGTCATATACAAGAATCTCTGTTTGTGGTCAGGAAACAGGGCCTGGGCCGAATTATGCGGGGTTGGTGTAGGTGAACTCATTGGGGCTGGGATCGAAGAGTTTGTTCATCCGGATTCTTTAAGGACCGTCATAAGCTACGACAAGAGGCGGGTTCAAGGTGATCCAACGGTCCCTGATAGATACCAGGTAGCACTGAGTCCTAAAAGCGGCGGGAAGATAGAGGTCTATCTGGCCATAAGCCCTTTGACAAGGCCAGCTAATACGTGGTTAGCCGTGGCAGAAGATTCGAGTTTCAAAACCAATGATAATGACTGGCAAAACTAATATGGCAACATGCAAAATAATAAGAAGACTGTCTAACCGAGTGAGCATTGCTCTTGTAATCTTCATATTGTTGCCTTTCTCAATGCCCGTTCGGGGCTCCAGCGCAGATGATAGGCAGGTCAGGATTGGTGTCCTGGCCAAAAGAGG
>JAUUWD010000018.1 GCA_030589225.1 Desulfobacteraceae bacterium
GATATTGATACGTTTTGAATTTGGGATTTATGTCATTCGTATTTGTTTCGGATTTCGGATTTCGAGCTTCGAATTTTAGAAAATCAAATAAGCAAATAAACTCTATTCATTCAACGTGTTATCTCGTTAAATGACTTAGCCCTATACCCTTAGCCTTTCACCTAATACAAAAACATCGGCTTCCCGCTCACGTGCACAATCTTGGGCCGATATTCTTCTATGTCATACAGCTCTCTTATATCCACTCTTTTTTGGCCCGTCGTTATGGTGCTCAAGGGGATGTGTGTGTAAATTCCCCGGCTTAAGGCAATAAGACGTCCGAACACGTCTTTTAAAAAAAGATCAATCGCCGTGTTGGCAAAATTAACAGCCACCATAAGGTCCAGAGAATCCGGCGTGCCGCTTCGCATCAAATAGGATATTCTCTGGTTGAGGACATCTTGTCCTGTTAGCTCTCTTAGGACGGCGCCAGTTTCTTCCCCAATGCCACCCAGCCGCCTGTGGCCATATGCATCCAACTCCCCTGACAGGAGCATTTCACCCCCAACCATCTTGGCTCCTTCAGAAATCGTGATCATGGCATAATTCTTGGGATTGTCCCGTTTGTCTTTCATAATGAGATCTGCCAGTTTCTTGGGATCAAAAGGAACTTCTGAAATGATTGCCCGGTCTACGCCAGCCAGATAAGCTGATATCAACGACGTCTCGCCGCAGTACCTGCCGAATAGTTCAATTATGGCGATCCGTTCGTGCGAGCCGGCACATGTTCTCAGGGCATGTATAAAACCTACACCCCTGGTCACGGCAGTGGAAAAGCCGATGCAATAGTCTGTGCCAAAGACGTCGTTGTCCATGGTTTTAGGGATGGCAATTACAGGAAAGCCTTCCCTGTGCAGCCGTTCTGCAAAACTAAGGGTGTCATCGCCGCCAATGGGAATAACAGCATCAACTCCAAGATGTTCAAGGTTTTTCAGGACATGGGGGGTGAAGTCATGGAGATCCTCTCCCTCTTTGAACGCTTTTTCCAAAAATGCAGGGGCATCTTTTTTATGCACAGCGCTTGGGTTGGTGCGTGATGTATGAAGATATGTACCCCCTGACCGATCAATGGTGCGTACTTCTGCCGGATCGAGCTCATGGAAGCAGACCTTTGAACTGATGGGATTATTTGGGTCGTATTCCAGAAGCCCGGCCCAGCCACGTCTGATTCCGAGCACTCTGATGCCTTCACTGTCTGATCTGTAAACCAGCGTTTTGATGCAGGGATTAAGGCCAGGTACGTCCCCGCCGCCGGTCAAAATGGCAATGGTTGGTTTTTTCTTAGTCGATTTATTCATTACAAGGTTCTCCTCATATACTTATTACGTTGTTTTGGCAATTCGATATTCGAATTTCACATTTCCCCGGCTCTGAAAACTTGGTAAAGACGTATTATATCATGGTACATCTCATCTTGCTATTTCAAGGCGCCGAATTGATGAGTCGGGACACTATATATATCTCAGAACATAACTTTTTAACATAAGGGAAATAATGTAATTCTGTCAAGTTCATTTCCGCTTCGATTTTTGTTGACAGGATTTTGTAAAAAGATATTGTTAGAGGCTTAATTAATCTGCCTAAACCACTACCTTGGGTAGTGGTACCATAATAAGGTTCTACCAGTTGAGTAATTACTTGGCCATAAGTGATCTAAAGTGACTAAAGTGAACTAAAGTGCCTAAAGTTCAAGGTAATATTTAACATTTTCAAATTGTCTAAAGTTCTCGATCAAGGTCTTGCCTGAGCCAACTGTTACTGTGCCTCTTGGCAGGCAAGACGGTCGAATTCTTTGACTACATATTACCCGAGTCCCATGGTCTGATTTATCGCACAGGCCTTGTGAAAACCATCCATTATAAAAAGTCACGAAATAAAAAGTCACGAAGTTCCTTAACTTTAGGCACTTTAGGCACTTTAGGCACTTAAATCAGCGTACCTTCCAGGACCAACAAAAACAAGCCATCTCCTCTGGGGGTGGTAATTTGACTACATAGAGCCTCACATATACATACCACCATTTACATGGATAATTTGACCTGTAATATAACTCGCCGCATCCGAGCAAAGCCAGTAAGCTGCCTCCGCCACATCTTCTGGTTTGCCCATTTTGCCCAAAGGTATCTGCCCGATAAAAATTCCTCTGACTTTTTCAGGAAGTACAGAGGTCATCTCAGTATCAATAAATCCGGGCGCAATAGCGTTCACGGTAATTCCTCTCGCTGCTACCTCTCTGGCAATGGTCTTGGTGAACCCCATGATTCCGGCCTTAGAAGCAGCATAGTTTGCCTGCCCAGCATTTCCTATCTGACCAACGACCGAAGCTATATTGCAAATGCGGCCTCCCCTCTGTTTGATCATTGATCTCACTACTGCGTGGGTGCAATTAAACACACTCTTCAGATTGACTCTGATGACGGTATCCCACTCATCCTCAGTCATCCGCATCAGAAGGGCATCCCTGGTGATTCCGGCATTATTCACAAGCACGTCTATCTTCTCATACTTTAAAAGGATACCTTTAAAAAAGGAAGCAACAGGTTCAAAGGAAGATACGTCTATCTTATGGCTCTCCGCAATCACACCTCGCTGGGCCAATTCATTCAGCGTCTTATTCGCCTCCACTTCATCAGGATCATAATGTGCAATAATGATTCTGGGCCTGTCTTCTGCAAACCTCAAAGCCACGGAACGGCCTATGCCTCTTGACCCACCCGTAATGACCACCGTTTTTTGATTCCCGTTACCCACGATACTTATCCCTTTAAAAAATAAAGAACCCACGCACAAGAACGTGCCTTTGATCTGCCCGCAAAGGGGCCTTTGGGCGTAAACAAGAGAAGCGCTGGAATATTTGCCAAGAAGTTTTACTACCCATCAGGCGCCAACTTCTTTTGCCATAAAATTGTTAAATTGAAAAGTCATTTTCTCCAGAACACGGTTACTTACATACAGGGCTGCCATTTTAATGGCATTCTTAATGGCCCTGGATGAAGAGCCCCCATGACAGATGATTCCAACCCCATTAATACCCAGCAGTGGGGCTCCTCCGTATTCCTCATAATCCAATTTGCGCCTGATATTTTCAAAAGATCGGCGACCAAAGAGGAGTGCTGCCCTGCCTGAAAGTGTACCCGTAAGCCCCATCTTCAACATTCTGGTTACCGCTTTTGCCATTCCTTCACTGAGTTTCAGAGCCACGTTCCCGACAAAACCATCACATACGATAATCTCTACATCACCTGAAAAAATATCACGACCTTCCACATTTCCCACAAAGTTAAGTGGGCTTTTTTCAAGCAATTTCCGGGCCAAGCGGACCTGTTCGTTACCTTTACCACCTTCCTCACCGATACTCAACAGACCTATTTTGGGGTTCTCCATTCCCAGGCAGGAACTGGCAAAGGCATTCGCCATTACACCGAACTGGAAAAGATAAGTTGGACGGCAATCGACATTCGCCCCAACATCTATAAGAATCACAGGCCCTTTCTCGCCGGGCAAGATCCCGGCAATGGCAGGCCTATCCACCCCCTTCATACGGCCTAATGTCAGAATGCCAGCAGCGAGTGTGGCACCCGAATTTCCTGCACTGACCACCGCATCGGCATCGCCCTTTTTTACCAGATCGAAGGCTACCATTATTGAGGCATCATTTTTTTGTCGAACTGCCTTTAAGGGCGATTCATCCATCCCCACCACGTCTTCGCAGTGATGCACGGTGATATGATCCGCGGGAGAATATGAACAGAGCACATCCGAAATGGCCTCTCTATCGCCAACAAGGGTAACATGTATCCCCAAGGCATCCGCAACCTCAACTGCGCCCTGTACCACCACTTCCGGAGCTTTATCTCCACCCATGGCGTCCACAGCGACGTTCATACTAACTCTCTTCGGTCTCAACTATGGTTTTACCCTTATACGTCCCACACTCGGGGCAAACATGATGGGGCAATACAGGCTCATGACAATGGGGGCAAGTAGCGACACCCGGCATACTAATGCTATCATGGGATCGCCGCATATTTCGTTTGGATTTTGACTTCTTCTTTTTGGGGACAGCCATAACGTAGGTTTATTCTCCTTGAAATTTTACTTTTTTTAGTTTTGAAAAACCGGGATGCCCTTTTCCTCTCAGGCACTCACACTTTTTCATGTTCAAGTTGATTCCACACAAGGGGCACAGCCCGGCACAGTCTTCCCTGCAAAGGCCTTTCATGGGCAGTGACAAATAAATTTGTTCTCGGACAATATCATCCAGCCGAATCTCACTATCCGTGATAAGCTCAACCGACATATCATCTTCTAATAGTTCAATTTCGTTTTGTCCACCCAGTGAAGGGGCAATTGTAAGAAAGAAGCTAAACCCAGCATCTATATCACGCTGATAGGGCTCAAGGCACCTATCACACCTAATCATGAGCCGCCCTGCCAAGCGGCCATCCACCAGGTATTTGGTGCCCGCCTTAGAGACACTTATATGAACATTCAGAGGACCAGCCAGCCCCAGAATCTGACCATCTCCCTCTTCATGCCCCCACCAACCTGGTTCAAGTGTATAATCGAAGTCCCGGGGACCGCGGGAAATGGTTCTTATGTCAATGTTCATTGAAAACAAACCTGTTAAACAGCAATAGAAACTGACTATGCTTTTAATAAGTTAAGATGGCATATATATATCACACCTGCCTTTTGTCAAGAAATTAATCAACTCAGTGCCCGAACAAAGGGAAGAAAAGGCTTTAATTCAGCAAACATAAGTCTTGAAATTTTTCTTTTTTTATTGACAGTTACGGCTTTTTTTTATTATAATTAAACAATAAACGTACAAGCTGGATATTCTGTCGATTTCGATTTTGCCTATGTGGAGATATAGAGAACGATTAAATTACTACGAAAAATTGAGGCGTTCACTATATGAGGTTTTAAGAGACACCCTCGAACGCCGATTGATGAAAGTTTCCCTTATTGATTCCTTTTACAATTATCAGGAGAACAAGGTTGAATACAACTTTCTCGACAAGAGTGAGCTTAAACCCAAATCGAAGAAATTTGAAAAGGAATCAGATCTGTTCAACACGTTTATTGTTATTTTTTGCGAAGGCATCGTCAGCCCCCAAATAAAAAATTATATCCGCTTTTTTCCTGAAAATACCGTTATTAAAAAAAACCTTGAATACCTTGCCAATTTCTCTTTGTACAAACGGTTTCATCAAAATTTGCGGCACTTTTACAGCCCCGGTTTTTTGGAATTCCTCGAAAAGCTGATAAATGTCGATTACGCCCTCCTCATTCAACAGGACCCCACTGTTAAAAAGAAGTATAGATATTCATTAACACATCTGCACGTCAAAATTGACTGGCCCATTGCAGATGCGGCAGAAGACCTGGCCAAATGGCTCAGATACGTTCAAAATAATTTGTACGAGAACAGTGACAAAGAGGCGCGTGTTCTCCAAAATAAACTCTTTGAATACTACGGCTGCCATCACAGTGTTGGGGGACGACGGACTGCAGGGCTCATTGCTGCCCAGCTTCTGAGGAAGCTAGATCACATTTCAACAGTGTTTGTCTCCAGTTCGGAGTCACGATCAATGTATAAATATTCTGAGCGAGGAACTTCGAAATTTTATCTCATACAATTGACCAAAGCACAGGTCAATGCTCTGGCACAGAGAGAAGGCGTGGATTCCGACCTCTTCACATCCACTTACCTATACCCGGCCAAAGGCTATTACGTAGGGATCTCTGAGGCATCTTACGGCCCCACAGTTCATTCCAAGCCCCCTGAGGATGGTAAACTTCGCAGAATCAAACCGGCCTACAACTGGCTTAAGCTTCGTGACGAATTTCTCCATCCAAAAGTTGATGCCCTGGATGCCAGGCCAATTAATTATAACTGGGTTTACAGCACCACAGATTGACGTTCAGAATAAACCAGACATCCAGATAACGGTGCCATTTGAGCGTGTATACTTGTCCATCATCGGCTAAGACCTTGAAATAATCATGGTCTTGGCCGCACCAGCGGTCCAGGACCTTCGTCACCTGAAATTTCTGCTGTTCCACCACGAAATAAAGAGGCCGTTCGTTTGCCTTATACCCAGAGTAGGCAGCGACTTCTATCTTTATGTATTTCGAGTCCTTTTGCATACTATAAGCAAATTCCCAGCCCTCTCCGATCTTGCGCCCTGAGCCTTGCGACTTAAGCCATTACCTATACCCCCAAACTTGTGGAAAAGCCACGGCTAAACTACCCCAACAGTTTTCCATGGAACCTATGATTTTATTATACATACCCAACACCAGAACACCAGCAGGTAACTTTAGGTTGAGTCACCTCTAACTATAACGTAGATCATTTGACACCAAGTCCTTCTTGTTTCCTTTACATCTGTGTGTTAAACTCCCCACGATTTTCCAGGAGGCTGTCTGAGAATGAGATATTTTTTCCAAGATCAAGTCGAAGATCCCGGACTTTGAGCCTGACGTCCCGCTGGTAGCGGGAGGGAAAATAGCCATTCTCGGACAGCCTCCTAGGCATTTACCATATAGTGGCCCTCTGGCTACGCTCTACAAGCCGGAGGGCCCCTTGGTTTTCAAATATGAAATGTAACCCCCGGAGGTTATCTCAAACCATGAATCAAGAAAAAATTGTGACACGGTTTCCACCCAGCCCGACCGGCTATCTGCATATCGGTGGAGCAAGAACGGCCCTGTTTAACTGGCTTTTTACCAGGCAAAAAGGCGGAAAATTTGTGCTCAGGATCGAGGATACGGACAAGGCAAGATCCTCGGATGAAACTACAAAGGCCATCATAGAATCCATGGAATGGCTCGGCCTTGACTGGGATGAAGGGCCCTACTTCCAGTCACAGAGATATGATATTCATAATGCTTTTATAGAACGTCTTCTTTCCACCGGCCAGGCCTACCATTGTCATTGCTCACCGGATGAACTGGAACGGGGAAGAAAAGCAGCAATGGCCAAAGGACTCAAGCCCAAATATGGTGGCAAATGCCGTGATTTGGGACTTGGCCCGGCCCCGGGTTCAGTGGTAAGGCTCAAGACCCCCAAAACCGGGATAACGCAATTCAATGATCTGGTTAAAGGGCGTGTCCGTTTTGATAATGAAGAGCTTGACGATCTAATTCTGAGGCGATCGGACGGCAGTCCAACATATCACATGGCCGTGGTTGCCGACGACATCAGTCTTGGCATTACCTATGTTATCCGGGGAGATGATCATGTGAACAACACGCCCCGCCAAATATTGATCTACAAAGCCCTGGGTGAACCCATCCCCCAATACGCCCATGTACCCATGATCCTGGCTCCGGACAAAACAAGGTTGAGCAAACGACATGGGGCCATATCGGTCCTTGCCTACAGGGATATGGGTTATCTGCCCCACGCTTTACTCAACTCGCTAGCCAGGTTAGGGTGGTCTTATGGAGACCAGGAAAAGTTTACAAAAGAGGAACTCATTGAAAAGTTCTCACTCAAAAACGTGGGGAAGTCTGCAGGTGTCTTTAATGCAGATAAGCTTCTGGACCTGAATGCCTGGTATATTCGCAACTCTTCAGATGAGTTTCTCGCGCGTGAGCTGATCCCTTTTCTGCAGCAATTCGGTTTTAAGGGACTGGAACAACAAAAGGTTAAGGAAGCGGTTGCCACACTAAAGCCAAGAAGCAAAACCCTGTTGGACATGGCTGAAGGGGCCCTCTTCTATTTTCAGGAGGGAATCACCTATGAAAAAAAGGCCGATGACAAATTTCTGAAGCCGGATATCCTGGGATTGCTTGAAGACATCCATGGCAGACTTGAAAAAGCCTCTGAATTCAACCAGACTGATCTTGAAAAGATTTTCGTGGCCTTTCTCGAAGACAATGGAATCAAGCTCAAAAAAGTGGCACAGCCGCTCAGAGTGGCTCTTACAGGTAAGACAGCAAGCCCGGGCATCTTTGAGGTGATGGAAATTATAGGCAGAAAAAAGGTGCTTGAAAGGCTCGCAAAGGCCATCACTCATATCCGGTCTAAGGCATAACGAGATCTGAACTTAGTCGATATAAACCGGTTCCCTTAGAATGAGTTCTATGGCGTTTGCCGCCACAGCGGATAGTTGAGGGTGGGTCTCCTTTAGGTTGGCGATCTGTCTTAGATGATCCGCTGTCCTCATAATGAGGGATGCCATGTCCCCTTCATTCACAGGCACATAGGTCAAAAGCTGCTCCCAGGGGACGTTTCTGGCCCACATGAAAAGGACAGCAGCAGGCCAGAAAAGAATGGGGGAAGACTCAAATCCCCGTTTGTTTTTTAATTCCTTAATATTTTCAATATGATCAATAATATTATTAAATTCTTCCTTGAGCTCAGTTAGATCGAAAACCCCATCGACCATTGGCTCCAGTTCAAGGGTTCTATCCCATACAAAAGGAGCCAATCCTCCTGCCATGATTTCAGGAGAAACATTATTCAAGGCCCCCCTCCTGATAGCTTCTGCAATCAATAAGGGTTGGTCCAGTCTCAACTTGGATGCCCAATGGCCGTCCGGGGTTAATCTGTTTGCCTGATCCACAAAACCGGTTTCCTGCAAAAACCTCACATGACGTTTGAAACTGAGCCACAATCCCCCCCCCATCCCCTCCATTTGCATTCCTAAGGATTGAAGATCACGAAGCAATTTCATGAGTGGATTCTTCTCTTTCCCATGACAGGTTCTCACTTGGGCACAGGTTTCGCACGGAATCGTGCCAAACTGCTCCTTTATCTCGTCTAATTTCTCACCACCTGTACCTGTATCCTGATCAGGGCTTTTGATATTGAGGATTTCCAGATGTGCCAGCCCAATTGTATCTAATAAGCGGTCCAGTCTCTCCGTTGGATAACCTTCATAAAGTTCAATATGATAATCATATATGGCCTTTATTTGATTGATATCTATCCTTTTTAACCTTAACTGTTGTTTCCTGGTTCCAGTAGTCTTTCTGACGTTACGAGATGCGCAGATAAATTCCCCATGATCCGTGAAAGTACGAAAGACCAAATAGGTGCTTCCGTTCTTATGAAGAAAGAGCCTTCCAGGTTTAAGATACTCCCTGTATGTGTTTACCAAACGTTCATAGCGAATGCTCCGGCTGAGCTGCCTGACTTCCTTTTTCAATTCCAGTCTTTTCTGGATGTTTTCCAGGACCTCGTAAGGATCGGCCGTATCGCATTTGCCTCCTGAAAGGATCTTTTCTAACTTTGATATCAGTTCATCCCAGCGTCTCTTGACAAAAGGCCCGGTTTCTCTCTCCTGGAAGGAAGCAAATGAAAGACCAATAAGGTCCCTGACCTCCAGTGGGGTATGAGACAGAAGCAAATTCAAGGTCATGGAAAAATTGATATGAATCTGGCTCACAAGTGGCTCGGGACGCGCATTATTCAGTTCACTAAGGAGTTGCGGGTCCTGGTGAAGACCTGGAATCACAACCCCAAACCCGATCCGATCCTTTCCCCTCCTACCTGCCCGTCCGACCATTTGATGAAAGTCCGTTGCCGTCAGATCTGCGAATTCGCGTCCATTGTAACGGTCGCTTTGCACAAGAACAACGGTCCTGGCAGGAAAATTCACCCCGGCTGCCACTGTGGATGTAGAAAAAATAGCCTCCAGATACCCCTTGCTCATCATCTTTTCAATAAGAGCCTTCCAATAAGGAAGTTGTCCCCCATGATGGGAGCCAACCCGGGATTCCATAAGCGGTCCAATCTGGCGATGGCCCTCAAGGTGAGGGAAATCCATTAAAAATGCGCTTACAGCTTGTTTGAGGGACGCATTTATCCTGGGCTCAATATCTGATTGGAGGCAGGTGAAAATGGCCCGGTCACAGTCCGATCTTGACTTTAAAAAAAAGATCGCCGGCAACAGATCCAGTTCTCGTAATTGTCTGATAATCCTACCGTAATCTGGTTTTTTCCACCGCCTCCACCCACCTCTCCCGGAGATTAGAAATTTCTTGACCTTGGGGCCAAGGCCTTTTTTGCCTGTTAAAGGAACAACAAGGCCCTCATTGAAAAGGAAAAGCATTTCCAGAGGAACGGGTCGCTCTTCCGAGCGTACTACGCGATTTGGGGTCCCACGAATCTCCCGCAGCCACTCACAAACCTCTTCTGCATTGGATACAGTGGCTGAAAGCAGTAAGAGTCTGACACTTGATGGAAGATAGATAAGTACCTCTTCCCAGACAACGCCTCTCTCAGGATCGCTCAGATAGTGGGCTTCATCCACGATCACGAGATCCGCACGTATACCGGTTCCTTCATGCATGGCATCATAGAGCTGGTTCCGAAGAATCTCCGTTGTACCCACAATGACGGGCGCTCGGGCATTCTCCTTGCGATCACCAGTCAGGATGCCACAATTGGAAGGCCCAAATTCATGACAGAATTCCTGATAAATGGAATTGGAAAGGGCCTTGAGGGGTGACGCGTACCATACGCTCAGGCCTTCGGCAAGACACGATTGGATTGCCTGGGAGGCAATCCAGGTTTTTCCAGAGCCTGTTGCGGCGCTGACGAGGACGTCATAGTCTTTAATCAGTTCCAGTGCTTCCCGCTGAAATGGATCTGCCCTGAAGGGCTCAGGTTCCGGTACGCCTATTTTGCGGAAAATTGACCTTAGTTCCGGGTCTATCCTGGGTTTTCCATAATGGGCCTGCCTGTGCGGACTTGAACGCACATACGCCTTGACCCTGTCGTGCCTTTTCCTGCTCGACCGAGTTTTTGCAGGCCTTCGATAGAACTTTTTATCCTTGCTCATAGGTCAGTATGAAGTGAGCTTACCTTATGCTTAGGTAGTGCCCGAAGGCTCCTTTACCCGACCATTCAACAACTTTAGGCATTTTAGACACTTTAGCTCACTTTAGGCACTTTAACTATTTCTTCTATTTGACCAGTTCCGAGGAAACCAGGTTCATATCATTGAGTTTGTCATTCATGGCCAGGGCTATATTAAGGGCATTCAGCTTTTCTCCTGCTTCATCAATGGTTTGATTGCAACCATAGATGATCTTGAGACCATTCAGATAAACTCTTTCAACAGCATCCCTTGCAAAAAGCCTTGCTGCGGCATTCATGAATTCACGAGATCGGCTCCCATCTCCTGTATACAAAGCCGCCTTATGGCAGAGCGCACCCCCCACCTCGCACCATGTCATCATATCAGCAAGCAGGAACATCACGTATTGAGATTTGGTCAACTTGTACTTACGGGCCCCCAGAATCACTTCATTCATTGCTCTAATTGTCCGGGCCAAAAGAGGTCCGGCGCATTCCTCTGATAATCTATCAAGGCCCTCAGCCATTTTGAGGTAAAAGCCGCCCTTGGAACGAACCGTTTCTCTCATACGGAACATTGAAATAATACTTCTCTGTATCTCGCTGGTCCCTTCGTAAATAGGAAGGATTTTGACGTCCCTCTTGATCTTCTCCACTTCATATTCCCGTATGTAGCCATAACCGCCAAAGGCCTGGATGCCATCATTGGCCATAGCATCACCGGCCTCTGTTGCAAAGTATTTGGAAATAGATCCCTCCACCTGCAGGTCCTCTTCACCGTCATCAAGCCTGTGGGCTACTTCTTCTATATGGGCCCTGGCCGCTTCAAGCTCCACAGCGTGGGGGACCAGGAGTTTATGGGTATATCCCTGCTTCTTTGAGAGGGTTGTTCCAAATTGTACTCTTTCCTTGGAGTATTTGATGACCCTTTCCAGGGAGGCCATGCCTCCACCCAGGCCGAATGTGGCAACCATTAACCGGGTATAGCCAAAGACCTTATTGGCCTCTTTTAACCCCTGCCCTTCAACGCCCCCAATGAGATTCTCCACCGGGACAAAAAGATCTTCAAAGGTCAGAGAGCAGGTATCAGAGGCACGTATCCCGTGTTTGTCCTCATGAATACCGGGGCTTAAACCTTCGGCCCCGGACTCCACAACAAAAAAAGAAGGTCCTTCAGGCGTATCCGCAAGAATCGTATAAAGATCCGCTACACCGCCGTTTGTAATAAACTGCTTTTGCCCGTTCAGCTTGTACCCCTTGATTTGGCCTGAATCATCAAGGACGCGTTCTGCCTTTGTCTTCAGGGCCTGGACATTGGACCCTGCTTCTGGTTCGGTGACTCCATAGGCTACTATAAGCCCTTGCTCT
>JAUUWD010000219.1 GCA_030589225.1 Desulfobacteraceae bacterium
TGGTTTAGAGGAATATTTTTCATTTTTTATATCTCTATCAGGGAAGTAATATAAGATAAGACGTGAAACACCTTAAAACCAATACCAGATAACCAATACCCAATACCACCTAATTGAGCCTCACTCAATTAGGGTGACACTGCGTATTATGTATTGACAATTAGGCCTGGCTGTTCTTAGAATAAAGGGCTATTATCTTGGTATAGTCTCAAAGGCGGTAAAAAATGAAATCACTATCCAAAGAAAAAAGATGGTGGACTGGAAAGCTCTTTATCTCGCTCGTACTCCTCGCCCTCATTATTTTTGTGGTTGTAGTCATGATCATTAACTCCGTGAAGCCTTCCCGGATCACGCTTATCGAATTGGATAGCAATGTTCAAGGCGCGGCTTTCATCAGGACCAATCAGGCTCTTATTGAGCAGACGCACAAAAACTGGTTACCAAATGACCTGTTTTGGCCCACTGTCCTTTTGGACAATATGCCCAATTTCCAGATCGGGGAACTGGAAGTCGTACGTTACAACATTAGAGTCCTGAGGGATAATCTCTCACGTATGAGAACCACGGACAAACTTGATCCCGCCGTCGAAAAGGCATTTACATCTCTTTCTAATGACCCTTATAAATGGTGGTTTCCCTCTGCAGAAAGCAAATGGAAAGAGGCCAACCGTGGCCTCGAAACTTTTTACGAAAATCTTGTAGCGGGAAATTCCTATTTTTACCCGAGGGCCGATAATTTAGTGGAACTCCTTCAGCAATACGCCTCGCTCATGGGTGGTGCCAACACCAGACTAATAAACGCCCCGCACGATATTGACTCGTCCCTGGCAGTCGAAGAACAAGCCAGGGACAGCTCTGAAGGCCCCAAAATGATTGATATCAATATCCCCTGGTATCGCATTGACGATAACTTTTATTATGCGCAGGGTATCGCTTATGCCCTCTATGAATCATTTAAGGCCATACGAATTGACTTTCTTGATGTCTTGACTGACAAAAATTCTCTGAAGCTCGTTGATAAGATCCTTGAAAATCTGAAGAGATGCTATTTTGAACCCCTTATCGTGTTCAACGGGGACCCTGGAAGTATGTTTGCTAATCACTCCCTGAACCTTTCAGGCGTCTTCAATGATTCCAGGCAGAAAATAAACTCACTGATTGTATCCCTAAAGCAAGGTTAAACTTCGCGGCTTTCATGTTTGATTCCCTCAAACTCTCTGATCTTCCTAAAAAACAATCCTATGTCTTGAGAAAGCCCTCAACCACAAGGCCAACAATCTGGGTTGTGGAGGAGAATGGACTGCGAGCCGTCGTCAAGGACTACAGTACCAACAAATTTGTCTTTCGAAATACCGTTGGGCGTTTCCTCGTATGGAGGGAGGGAAAGGCATACAAAAAGCTGAAGGGCCTTAGGGGGGTACCGAATATATACAGGGTCATTGATGGCCTCGCTCTGGCAATTGAACAGATACCGGGCAGAGATCTAAAAAAAGTAACGAGAGAAATGCAGATCCCTGAAACGTTTCCGGGTGCATTAAAAGACCTGGTTAGCGATCTTCACAGAAGGGGGATAGCCCATTGCGATTTGAAGAAGGCGACCAATATCCTCATGGGTAAAGATGGGTTGCCTTATATCATTGACTGGGGGGCATCCATTTCAGAGAAGGAATTCAGGTTTCCCCCGTTCAACCTTATCTATAGAAGGTTTGTTTTAGATGATCAAATGGCTGTCATCAAACTAAAGCTCCGTTACACCCCTCATGCGGTAACCCCGGCAGAGAACAAACGCTACAAAAACCGAGATAAAGCAGAAAAGCACATCAGGATTATCAGAGACAGGCTTCGCAGCATTTTACAGAAACTCGCATGAAGTGCCGGGATGTCAAAAGATATGTGAAGATTATGCCTCTTGACACGCCTCCTCCCCTTCCTTATGGGCCAATGAAACCATAATCTTCCGCGCGATTCCCCTGCCAATTGCAAGCCTCGTGCAGTCATGGCCCAGGATGAGCCTGCCCTCACCGCTATTACTTATGATCTCGACATGATCATCAAGCCGTAAACCCATATCTGCCATCCGAGACCTTGCTGTCTTTCCCCCGGCCATTTCACGAATTACAACCATTTCCCCCGGTTTGGCCATGGCCAGGGGCATTAGAGGCCTCCTCTGGGCGCGGCATTCTGTGCAAAGCCCGTAAATCTCCATCTTGTGCTGAAGCATATGAAATCCGTGCTCGGCCGCAATCCCCACTTGCAACCGCTCCATATGGTCGTTCGCAAATTCAACAATTTTTCCGCACTTGGTGCAGATGAGGTGATCATGGTGCCTGCCCAGATGCCTATGCTCATAGCGAACGGGCTGCCCTTCGAACTGCTTCTTCTGCGCAAAGCCCAGGTCGACCATCCGATTCATGCACTGCCGGACAAATCCCGCGTCATAATCGTAGCCTTTTTCTCTCAGAAGCCGGTACATCTGTTCAATGGTTACATGTTCTTCTGTATCCAGAAAGACATCAACAATGTTTAGCCGGTCTTTAATGCGGTCGTTTCCGTCAGTCTCTACAAGAGCCCTGAAATTGATTTTTTCTATGTAATCATTGTTTTTCATGGCGTTTTATCACCTGTAATCCTACCGAATTATTTTGTCTGTTTTATTTTCTCGAAAAAACCCTATAAAACCCTTAACAGCATTGGCCATAAAAAATCTTTCACGTTTTTGGGTATCAGGGTCCATTCTTTCAAAGGCCCTTAGATCCGGGTCTTGTTCGAGTAAGGTATCGATGCACCTTCTCACAAGGTCATCATCACCATTTAGTCGACCTGCGGTGGATTCGCGAATTATTCTTTTCCATCGCATCAGCTGATCCCGGAAGGTTCTCAAGAGCCGGTGGGAGCTTTCAGCTCCGTCAAAATGTGCGTAGCAAATGGGCTGATCGTCTATGGCCAGCAATTTATCAACACTTTTCACACAAACATCAAAAAAAAACCTGGGCGGCGTGGCCGGACGGAGGTACTCCATGTCTTCAATGACCAAATAGTTCCCCCCTGCCTCACCCACAAAAAGCTGATTTCTGTAACTGAAGCTCAAGTGATGAGCGGCATGGCCTGGTGTTTCTATAACCATAAGATCTTTCAAATCATTTTCCGTGTGGGGGATTAACCTGTCTCTTGCAACAGGCTTAGGCGATCCGTATGCTTCCGCAATCTCCCCAAGGACAGCCAGGCTACCCTTCCAGAGCTTTGAGGGATCAGTAAGATAGTCTATGCCGTTCTCGTGACAGATGACCCTTGCCATGGGATAATGGTCCAGTAATTCAGCCAGGCCTCCACAATGATCTATATGTAAGTGGGTGAGAAAGACATAATCCACCCTCTCTACCCCCATATAATTCAAGGACTCAATCAGACGAACGGCCGTATTAGCCGGCCCTACATCAACAACTATGGCCAAATCATCCTGGCAGACCCATGATCCGAAGAAATGATCAAAGCCTGGCATGTCCTGCTTGATTTCGATCAATGTTGCGCACATTTAAGTATCTAAAGTGAGGAATGAGGGTCACCCATTTTGGAGGTAGTCTTCGCCGCTATCCCTCCCCTTGGAGACCATTTAATTGTTACTGTCAGCCAGGCGGGCTCACAGGCCTTATATAATAAACTGGCAATTTCTTCGGTGATATACTCCTGCCAGTTTTTCTTATTTCTCCACATGATTAGATAGTCCCTGACAGATTTGCTTTCGAGGATTTTCTTCCTTGGTTTGTACTGTATTGTGACAATACCCTGATCATGCCTTTCGGAGACGGGGCAAAGGGATTGGAATTCCGGATATTCCCATTCGATCATGGGCGTATGTGCCCTTGCAGGGAATGTAAGCAATACAACCTCTTCAGGGATCTCAACTTGCGTTTCTGGTGCCTTCGAATAGTCTGTCATTATAAAGCCAATGTATTGTTTATTAGTAAATATTCAGGTTCTGGGTTCACGGTTCTGGGTTCACGGTTGGTCGCTTTGCGCTCTTCATATTGCTTGACATAGTTGATGAACCTATGAACGGCAGCAGTTACGCGCAATGCGCCACCCCTCGATATCTCAAAACCGTGCAGTTTTCATCAGTTAACCTTGAACCGTGAACCATGGAACTTTGAACCTGAGTAGTTACAAAAATTATTCAGTTTAACATATCCAGAATAATTGGCAATTAAAAAATTAGTATCCACATTCTTACCTTGACTTTGCAGTGCATAGGGCATTAATCTTACAAAAACCACAAAATTTCAGAATAATCGGGAAAGGATTTACGCATGGAAAAAAGAGCT